>DATIOH010000218.1:0-9063 GCA_035473375.1 Nocardioidaceae bacterium
CCACGGCGAGGTCGACTCGGCGGGGCGATCTGGCGCTTCGGGCTTGGTCGGCGGCGCCCCGGACGCCCCGGGCGAGCCCGACGAGCCGGGCGCGTAGGTGCCGGCGAACCACTCACGAGCCGAACGGCTCCACAGCAGTGCGATCGAGGTCGCGACATAGAGCGTGATGAGCCAGGTGGCCGGCCCACCGAAGACGCACAGCACGCCGATCGTGGCGATGACGACCGTCAGCCCGACCCGCGCGGACCGGTCTCGCATCAGCGTGAAGACCCCGAGCACCACCGCCGCCGCGCTCAGCACGGCGAACACCATGATCGAGTAACGCAGGAGATCGCGTGCCTGCTCGACGCTGATGTCGCTCGACAGACTCAGCGCCCGCAGATTCTCCTGCAACAGCTGGGTCACCTCGAGTGACTGGAGCCGCGTCATCAGATCGATCAGAGCGAACAACAACACGACGCCGCCGGTGACCGAGAGGGTCGCCCCGATGGTGACCTGGCGTGGCCTCGGGTTTTCGGCTGAGGGAAGCAGCGGGCTCATGCAGCCTTCACGGTAAGGCGGTCGTTGGCGTCGTCGAGGTCCACCGCAACAGTGTCGCCATCGCCGATCTCGCCCGCCAGCAGGGCGCGAGCGAGCGCGTCGCCAATGGCTGCCTGCACAAGGCGCCGCAGTGGGCGGGCGCCGTAAAGCGGGTCGAAACCCGTCAGCGCGAGCCAGTCCTTGGCTGCGGACGACACATCAAGCGTGATCCGCCGCGAAGCCAGCCGATGCGCAAGAGCCGCGACCTGCAGGTCGACGATATGCGCGAGCTCCTCTGAGCCGAGCGGATCGAACAGCACGACTTCGTCGAGCCGATTGAGGAACTCGGGCTTGAACGCGACTCGCACCGCCGCCATCACCGCGTCGCGCTTGGCGTCGTCGGAGAGACTCGTGTCGACCAGGAACTGCGACCCGAGGTTGCTGGTCAGGATCAGGATCGTGTTGCGGAAGTCGACCGTGCGTCCCTGACCGTCAGTCAACCGACCGTCGTCGAGCACCTGCAGCAGGATGTCGAAGACCTCGGGATGTGCCTTCTCAACCTCGTCGAGCAGGACCACTGAGTAAGGCCGGCGGCGGACGGCCTCGGTGAGCTGGCCGCCCTCGTCGTAGCCGACGTAGCCAGGCGGGGCTCCGACCAGGCGCGCGACCGAGTGCTTCTCGGAGTACTCGCTCATGTCGATCCGCACGATCGCGCGCTCGTCGTCGAACAGGCAGTCGGCAAGCGACTTCGCCAGCTCGGTCTTGCCGACGCCGGTCGGGCCGAGGAAGAGGAACGAGCCGGTCGGTCGGTCGGGGTCGGAGATGCCAGCCCGTGCACGGCGGACGGCGTCGGACACCGCCTGCACCGCGGGCCGTTGACCCACCAGCCGCTTGCCGAGCTAGTCTTCCATCCGCAGCAGCTTGCCGGTCTCGCCCTCGAGCAGCCGTCCGGTCGGAATGCCGGTCCAGGCGGCGACCACCTCGGCGATCTCGTCGGCGTCGACCTCGAGCCGCACCATCGACTGCTCCGCCATCGTCGCCTCCGCCTCCTGCGCCTGAACCAGCTCGCGCTCGAGGGAAGGGATGTCGCCGTTCTGAATGCGACCGGCCGTCGCGTAGTCGTTCATGCGGTAGGCGATGTCGAACTGGCGGCGCAGCTCGTCGATCTGCTTCTTGATCTCACCGACGCGGTTGAGCGACTGCTGCTCGCGGTCCCACCGGGTCTCAAGGCCGCGGAGCGACTCCTCGGCATCGGCCAGCTCGGCACGCAGCCGGGCGAGTCGCTCGATGCTGCCGGCGTCGTTCTCCTTGGCCAGGTGGAACTCCTCCATCTTGAGGCGGCCGACGGCGCGTCGGAGCTGATCGATCTCGACGGGGCTCGAATCGATCTCCATGCGGAGTCGCGACGAAGCCTCGTCGATGAGGTCGATCGCCTTGTCGGGGAGCTGGCGACCGGTGATGTAGCGATCGGACAGCGTTGCGGCCGCCACGAGTGCGGCGTCGGAGATCGCGACCTCGTGATGGGCCTCGTATCGCTCTTTCAGGCCGCGGAGGATCGCGATGGTGTCTTCAACGCTCGGCTCACCGACGAACACCTGCTGGAATCGGCGTTCGAGCGCCGCGTCCTTCTCAATGTGCTCGCGGAACTCGTCGAGCGTCGTCGCACCGATCATCCGCAGCTCGCCGCGGGCCAGCATCGGCTTCAGCATGTTGCCGGCGTCCATGGCCGAGTCGCCGCCGGCGCCCGCGCCCACCACCGTGTGGAGCTCGTCGATGAAGGTGATGATCTGACCGTCGGAGGCCTTGATGTCTTCGAGGACGGCCTTGAGCCGCTCCTCGAACTCGCCGCGATACTTCGCGCCGGCGACCATCGCGCCGAGGTCGAGCGACAGCAGCCTCCGCCCGAGCAGCGACTTGGGGACGTCTTCGTCGACGATCCGCTGCGCGAGGCCCTCGACGACGGCCGTCTTGCCGACACCCGGATCGCCGATGAGGACAGGGTTGTTCTTGGTGCGCCGGGACAGGACCTGGATCACCCGACGGATCTCGGAGTCGCGTCCGATGACAGGGTCGAGCTTGCCGTTGCGGGCGGCCTCGGTGAGGTCGACGCTGTACTTCGCCAGCGCTTCGTACGTCGCCTCGGGATCGGGCGTCGTCACGCGATGCGACCCGCGGACAGCCTCGAATGCGCTGCGAAGCGCGTCTGCGGTCGCGCCCGCACCGACCAGGATCTCCTTGGCCAGGCTGTCGATCGTCGCGAGCCCGACCATCAGGTGCTCGGTCGACACGAACTCGTCGCCGAGCGACTCGGCCAGCTGCTCTGCAGACTGCATCACCTGCACGACGCCGCGGCCGAGACCAGGCGACGACACGGTCGATCCGGCAGCCGCCGGCAGCTTCGCCAGCTGTGCGGCCGCACGCTGAGCGACGCCGTCCGGCTCGACGCCGGCAGCGCGCAGCAGCGGGCCTGCGATGCCGTCGGGTTGCGCGATGAGCGCCGCCAGCACATGCGCTGGCTCGACGCTCGGGTTTCCGGCCGCGGTCGCGGCCTCGATGGCGGAGCCGATCGCCTCCTGGCTGCGCCGGGTGAGCTTGCTGGCGTCCATCTAGTGCTTCGTTTCCCTTCTCGACTGTCTCGTCTGCGGTGAACGGCTATCGGTTGCGGTATGGGTCGGTGTATCGCGTCATGGCCGACCCCGGTCGACGGATGGGCAGGTTGGGCACCGCGGCGCGGGCCGCGTCCGCCAGCTCGGCCTCGAGCTCGACGACGCGCTGCTGGAGGGCCGCGATCTGGTCTTCGAGGGCGAGGATGCGCCGAACGCCCTCGATGCCGATTCCCGACGCCGTCAGCTCGGCGACGACGCGCAGGTTCTCGATGTCGCGCAGCGAGTAGCGCCGCCCGCCACCTCCGGCCCGGCCCGGGCTGACGATGCCGAGACGGTCGTAGCCGCGCAGCGTCTGCGGATGCATGCCGGTGAGCTCAGCGGCGACGCTGATGACGAACACCGGCGCGTCGGGGTTGGAGGCGTCGAACGTGACGTGAGCGCGTGCCTTAACCATTGCCGGAGCCTCCTGAGCTCAGCAGCGCGGAGCGCGGATCGTGGGCGGCCGACGCCGCCCGGAAGGCCTCGACGGCGGCGCGGGCCTCGTCGGTCAGCTCGCGAGGTGTCTCGACCTCGACGGTGACCAGCAGGTCGCCGATCGTGCCGTCGCGTCGTGTTGCCCCGCGACCCTTGACGCGGAGCGTGCGGCCGTTCGGAGTGCCGGGCGGGATCTTCACCGTGACCGGTGGGCCGCCAAGGGTCGGGACCTTGATATCGGCGCCGAGGGCGGCCTCGTCGAAGCGGATCGGCACGCGCACGGTGAGGTTGTCGGCCTTGCGGCCGAACACCGCGTGCGGAGCGACGTGAACGACGATGTAGAGGTCGCCAGACGGACCGCCGTGCTCGCCCGGACCGCCCTTGCCGCGGAGCCGGATGCGTTGACCGTCGCGGACCCCGGCGGGGATGCGGGCCTGGATGGTGCGAGTCGAGACGCCGCGGCCAGAGCCGTGGCACACCGGACAGGGGTCGTCGACGATGAGGCCCCGGCCGCGGCAGTCGCGGCACGGCTCTGTCATGGCGAAGACACCGCCCTGGCTTGTGGTCTGCATGCCCGAGCCCTGACAGGTCGGGCAGACCCGGGGCATTGTGCCGGCGCGCGCTCCGGTGCCGGAGCACGTCGCGCACGCGGCATCGCTGCTCAACCGCAGCGACACTGTCATGCCCTCGACAGCCTGCTCGAACGACACCTGAGTCTCGGACTCGACGTCCTGCCCCCGTCGCGGACGCGCCGCATGCGTGCGTCCGCCGCCGAACATCCCGCCGAACAAGTCACCCAGTCCGCCGCCACCGAAGACGTCCTCGAATCCACCGCCTGCGCCACCTGCGCCCGGACGGAACCCGCCCGAGGAGAAGTACGCGCGCTCTTCGTCGTACTGCTTGCGCTTGTCAGTGTCGGAGAGCACCGAGTAGGCCTCGGAGATCGCCTTGAACCGGTCCTCCGCCGCAGCGTCGCCCGGGTTGGAGTCGGGGTGGTTGGCGCGCGCGAGCTTGCGGTAGGCCTTCTTGATATCGCTCGCCGACGCGTCCTTCGAAACACCCAAGACTTGATAGAAGTCCTTGGTCGCCCAGTCTGCGGGACTCATGCGCGCACCTCCCCTCTCGTGCTGGTCGTCGGTGCTCTTGGTGTCTGTGTTGTCAGCGTCGTCAGTACGGCCTCGGGTCGTCGTCGCCGGTGAAGGCGTCGTCGGCCGGCTTGGCATCGTCGGCGGGGCTCGGCTGAGCCGTGGTCTCGGCTGCCGCGATCGGCTCGGGCACGTAGTTCTCTGGCTCGGCGACCGCCACGCGGGCCGGCCGAATGATCCGGTCGCCCAAGCGGTAACCCACCTGGAGCACCGCTTCGCACACCGGCTCGCCGACGTCGTCGCTGTGCCGATGCATCAGCGCCTCGTGCACGCGTGGATCGAAGCGGTCGCCGACCTCGCCGAACGTCTCGAGTCCGAGCGACGACACCGTGCGCTCGAGCGACTCGGCGACGGCTTTGAAGCCGCCGTTCAGCTCGTCGTGCTCGCGAGCACGACCGATGTCGTCGAGTGCGGGCAACAACTGGCCCAGCACGTTGGCCACGGCCGTCTGGCGGACAGCCTCGCGGTCGCGGTCGACCCGCCGTTTGTAGTTGACGTACTCGGCCTGCAGCCGCTGCAGATCGGAGGTGCGCTCGGCCAGCTCGGTGGTTAGCTTCGCCTCGATGTCGCTCGGCGACGTGCTCTCCGGGTTGGCCGACCCCGTGCCGAACGACGAGGCCGGTGAGCCGGGAGCCGCGTCGCGCGGCTCCCGGATCTCGCCGGTGACGGGGTCGATGCGCCGCTTGTCGCGAATCACCGGCCCTGTCTCGGTGTGCTCATCGTGCTCGCGGTCGTCGAAGGTCACTGCTTGCCTTCCTCCGTGCCGTCGGCGACGTCGGTGTCGGCGTCGCTGGCGGAGTCGGTCGACTCGGCCGGACCGTCGTCGACGATCTCGGCGTCGACGATCCCCTCGTCGTCGTCCGCAGCCTCGCTGCCGGAGCCGGCCGCCGCGCCGGCGTCCGCGTTGGCGTACATCGCCGATCCCATGCTCTGGCTCGAGGTCGCGAGCGTGCTGACCGCAGCCTTGATGGCTTCGGCGTCCTCGCCCTCGAGCGCGGTCTTCAGCGACGCGACGTCGGTCTCGACCTTGGTCTTGATGTCAGCCGGGATCTTGTCGGAGTTCTCGCTGAGGAACTTCTCGGTCGAGTACACGAGCGACTCGGCCTGGTTGCGCGTCTCGGCGGCCTCGCGGCGCTGACGGTCGTCGTCGGCGTACTGCTCGGCCTCGTGGATCATCCGGTCGATGTCGTCCTTCGACATGGCCGACCCGCCGGTGATCGTCATCGACTGCTCGCGACCGGTGCCGCGGTCCTTCGCTGACACGTGCACGATGCCGTTGGCGTCGATGTCGAACGTGACCTCGATCTGCGGCACGCCACGCGGGGCGGGCGGCAGCCCGGTCAGGTCGAAGTTGCCGAGCGGCTGATTGGCAGCCGCCATCTCGCGCTCGCCCTGGTAGACCTGGATCATCACCGCCGGCTGGTTGTCGTCGGCCGTGCTGAAGACCTCTGACCGCTTGGTCGGGATGGTCGTGTTGCGCTCGATCAGCTTGGTCATGACGCCGCCCTTGGTCTCGATGCCGAGACTCAGCGGGGTGACGTCGAGCAGCAGGACGTCCTTGACCTCGCCCTTGAGGACGCCGGACTGGAGCGAGGCTCCGACCGCCACGACCTCGTCGGGGTTGACGCCCTTGTTGGGCTCCTTGCCGTCGGTCAGCTCGCGGACGACCTCGGCAACGGCCGGCATGCGGGTCGAGCCGCCGACCAGGATCACGTGGTCGATCTGCGCGACGTTGATGTCGGCGTCCTTGATGACCTGCTGGAACGGCTTCTTGGTGCGGTCGAGCAGGTCGCTCGTCATCCGCTGGAACTCGGCGCGCGTCAGCTTCTCCTCGAAGTGCAGCGGGCCGGTCTCGCTCAACGTGATGTAGGGCAGGTGGATCGCCGTCTCGGACGACGACGACAGCTCGATCTTCGCCTTCTCAGCGGCCTCCTGGAGGCGCTGCTTGGCGATCTTGTCGGCCCCGAGGTCGGTGCCGTGGGCGTTCTTGAACTTCTCGACCATCCAGTCGACGATCCGGGAGTCCCAGTCGTCGCCACCGAGGTGGTTGTCGCCGCTCGTCGCCTTGACCTCGACGACGCCCTCGCCGATCTCGAGAAGCGACACGTCGAAGGTGCCGCCGCCGAGGTCGAACACGAGGATGGTCTGGTCGGCCTCTTTGTCGAGGCCGTAGGCCAGCGCGGCCGCCGTCGGCTCGTTGATGATGCGCTGGACCGTGAGGCCCGCGATCTCGCCGGCCTCCTTGGTCGCCTGCCGCTGCGCGTCGCTGAAGTACGCGGGGACGGTGATGACCGCGTCGGTCACCGACTCGCCCAGGTACGACTCTGCATCGCGCTTCAGCTTCTGCAGGATGAACGCCGAGATCTGCTGCGGCGTGAAGTTCTTGTCGTCGATCTTCTGGGACCAGTCGGTGCCCATGTGACGCTTGACCGAACGGATCGTGCGGTCGACGTTGGTGACCGCCTGGCGCTTGGCGACTTCGCCGACCAGAACCTCTCCGTTCTTTGCGAACGCGACGACGGAAGGCGTCGTGCGCGACCCCTCTGCGTTCGCGATGACGGTGGGATCGCCACCTTCGAGGACAGCGACAACTGAGTTCGTCGTGCCCAGGTCGATACCGACAGCACGTGCCATGGTGCTGACACCTTTCTTTGAATGTATGGGGACAGTCGGGCGGGACGCCTGCTGCGACGGTCGACTCGGGGTCGACCCGCCTCAGACAACCGCTCCACCGGCTGGTTCGCAAGAAAGTTGAGCCCAGCGGACTCAAGTTCGTTACATCGAGCATAACGGCCCGCGTTTGCGGTTTCTTCCCGCCCCCGGGGTGAATTTTCGGCCAAGGCCGCCGCCCTCATGGTGGACAGACGGGCAGCCTCGTCATCGGCGGCGTCCACGGGCTCGTCGCGAACCGGAACTTCCCAATTCCCCTGATAGCGTCCGCGCGTGATGATGAGCGGCTTTCCACCAGACGAAGGCGACCGGTGGCCCTTGGAGCACTGGCAGTTCGGGCCCGAGAACCGCTGGTCGTTCCAGCATGTGCGCGAGATCGTCCCCACCGCGAGGGTCGCCCGCAGCCCCTGGGGCCCGCGTGCCCTCGCTCCAGGCGAGGCGATCGACCTGACCGTCCCCGTCGCTCGGGTCGACGGCACCACCGCGACGGCAGCCCAGATCCTCGACGACACCTATACCGACGGCTTCCTGGCCCTCGCAGACGGCCGCGTGGTCGCCGAGCAGTACTTCAACGCGATGGCGGCCGACACCCCGCATCTGCTCATGAGCGTCAGCAAGTCGATCGTGAGCGCCGTCTGCGCGGTGCTCGCCGGGCGCGGCCAGGTCGACGTCGAGGCGCCGCTGACGGCGTACATCCCCGAGTTCGCCGAGAGCGGCTACGCCGGCGCCACCGTGCGCAACCTCCTCGACATGCGCTCCGGGATCGCCTTCTCCGAGGACTACCTCGACACGACGGCCGAGGTGCGCCAGCTCGAGCAAGTCATCGGCTGGGCCCCCCGCACCATGCACGACCTGCCGCACTCGCTGTACGAGTGGCTCGCCACGTTGACGTCGAAGTCGAGCCACGGCGGTCCGTTCGAGTACCGCTCCTGCGAGACCGACGTGCTCGGCTGGGTGTGCGAGCGCGCATCCGGCGTGCGGATGCCCGACCTGCTCGCCGAGTTCGTCTGGGGGCCGCTGCGGACCGAGTACGACATGGACGCCGGGGTCGACCCGGCCGGCGCCGTGCTGCACGACGGCGGGCTCGCCGGCTGCCTGCGCGACCTCGGCAGATTCGGCCAGATGATCGCCGACGACGGAGTGGTGCCGAGCGACGGCGTGGTCGACGAGCGTCAGGTCATCCCGGCCTGGTGGATCCGCGACACCCTCCAGGGCGACGCAGACTCACGTGACGCATTCGCGTCGAGCAAGGACGACACCCGGATGCCCGGTGGCATGTATCGCAATCAGTTCTGGGTGCCGTACCCCGGCGACGAGGTGGTGATGTGCCTCGGCATTCACGGCCAGATGGTCTACATCGACCTGCCCCGACGCTTCGTCGGCGTCAAGTTCTCGTCGTGGCCGACCCCGCAGAACGCCGCCATGTTCGGTGACACGCTCGCCATGATGCGCACCCTCGCCCTCTCATCCTGACCCCACGCATTCCAAAGTGGAGCCACTTTGGAGGTCTTTGGGCCCGCCTACTTGGCGGCCGACTTGACGCTGGCCGTCTTCGGCGCCTTCGACGGACGCACCGACTCGCCTTGATATCGAGCGCGGAGGGCCTCGATTAGGCGGAGGGCGCGAGGTGTCAGCACCGACGGGCCTCG
>DATIOH010000219.1:0-1957 GCA_035473375.1 Nocardioidaceae bacterium
GCACATCAACAACACGCCGGAGCACGCCGACGAGGCGATCCGCGGCCTCCGCGACGCGCGGCTGCGCGCGGTCTACTGCTACGGCAACCCGAACACGTCGCTGGCCGACTGGTGGTACACGAGCACGTTGAAGTCGCCGGACGACATCCGCCGCGTGCGCGACCAGTACTTCTCCAGCGACGACGGGCTCCTGACGCTCGCGATGGGGACGCGCGGCCCGGGCTTCTGCACCGAGGAGGTCGTCCGCCACGACTGGGAGCTCGCCCGCGAGGTCGGCGCGCCGATCAGCGTCCACGTCGGAATGGGGCCGTTTGCAGGGCGGTTTGCGATGGTCAGCCAGCTGAACGACCTGTGCCTGCTCGGCCCGGACACCACGTACATCCACTGCAACTACCTGTCGGACGAGGAGTTCAAGCTGATCGCCGACACGGGCGGGAAGGTCTCGATCGCCCCGACGGTCGAGATGATCATGGGCCACGGCACGCCGCCGACTGCGCAAGCGCTCCGGCACGGTCTGCGCCCCAGCCTCAGCATCGACGTCGTGACGACGGTGCCCGGCGACATGTTCACGCAGATGCGCTTCCTGTTCGCGCAGGACCGCCTGCTCTCGCACGAGGCCGCGTTCGCGGCCGGCAACGAGGAGGAGCCGCAGCTGCTCTCGAGCCGCGAGGTGCTCGAGTTCGCGACGATCGAGGGCGCGCGGGTCTGCGGCCTCGAGGACCGCACCGGCTCGCTCACCCCCGGGAAGCAGGCGGACGTCGTCGTCCTGCGCTGCGACCACTCGAACACGTACCCGATCATCGACCCGGTCTCGACCGTCGTGCTCCAGGCCGACACCCGGAACGTCGACTCGGTCTTCGTGGCGGGAGAGGCGCTGAAGCGAGACGGGCAGCTGGTCGGTGGCGACCTCAGAGGAGCCCGCGACCTCGCGGCGGCCTCGTTGGACTATCTGCTCGGGCACACGACCGTGCAGCCGAACTGGGTGCAGAGCCGTACAGCTGGAGTAACCGCTTGACCCCATGGTTTTAGTGGGCCTACACTTGACCCGGTTGTGCTGGTTGTGCGAACCGTCGATCGAAAGCGCTACGGGGTCGACTAGGGTCTCCGCGCTGGTGCTGCGTGCAGCCATGTTGTTCGCAGGCGACCGACCGGGCGTCGTGCGGACGCGATCTAAGGAGGGTGGTTGAAGTGAAGGGCACCTTTGCCGTACCGCGTCGCCGGCTGATGGTCGCCGCGTCCGCCGGACTGATGGCTGCGTTCGCCGTCGCCGTCCTCGCCGCGAGCGGGGCGATCGGCGCGACGTCGACTGCGGGCGCGAAGAAGCCGGTGCGCGTCGCGTACCTCTCGTTCGCCGTCGCGAACAGCTACGACGCCCCGATGCTCTCTGCGGCCAAGAAGGTCGCGAAGGCGCAGGGAGCGAGAATCACGGTCTTCGACGCGGCCAACGATCCGAAGACGCAACTGGCGCAGCTGCAGACGGTGTCGACGTCGAAGCAGTACAACGCGATCATCGTGCAGCCGATCTTCGGGCCGCAGCTGCTCTCGACGGTGAAGTCGGCGATCAGGGCCAAGATCAAGGTCGTCAACATGGACCAGATCCTGGGGACGAACCCCGGCACGGCGCGGCCGCCGGTCGCGGGGATGTCCGGCAACGTCGTCTTCGTGCAGACGCAGATCGGGCGGAAGCAGGGCGGCCTCGTCGTGAAGGCGTGCGCGGCGCTCCACGCGAGCCCGTGCAAGGTCGGCTACCTGTACTCCGTCAAGGTGTCCTCGCTCGACACGGCCATCAAGAAGGGCTTCGACGCCGTCACTGCCGGTCACAACATCCGCGTCGTGGCCGAGGGCGAGACTTTCTACACGCCGTCGATTGCGCTGAAGGCCGCGCAGACGATGCTCCAGGCTCAGCCCGACATGGACGTCATCGTCGGCGCCGACCAGGGCGCGACCGGGGCGCACC
>DATIOH010000220.1:0-5966 GCA_035473375.1 Nocardioidaceae bacterium
GAGCGCGCGGTGAGGAGCTGGCGGGCTGCACGGGGGTGGAGTGGCGACTCACCGCGGGCCGCGGCTCGGACACCTTCGAGGAGGTCCTCAGGCTCAGCGTCCTTGAGGAGGTAGCCGACTGCGCCCGCGTCCAGTGCTGCGACGATCCGCTCACTGTCGGAGAACGACGTCAGCACGACAACCTGACTCGAGCTCCCCGACGCGACGATGCGGCTTGTCGCCGAGACCCCGTCGATGTCTGGCATCTGCAGGTCCATCAAGACAACGTCGGGCGAAGTGTCACGGACGACCGCAATCGCCTCACCGCCGTCGCCGGCGGTCCCGACCACCTCGATACCTTCGGTGCCGCCGAGGAGCTGCTCGAGCCCCCGGCGGACCATCGCGTGATCGTCGACGAGTACGACGCGGATCATCGGGCCACCTCCATCCTCACTTTTGTTCCTGTGCCAGGCGTCGACTCCAGGGTGAAGTCGGCGCCCATCTCATGGATCAGGTCGCGCAATGCTCGCAGGCCGAGGTGTCCGTCGCGCGGAGCGGCCGACGGGTCGAACCCGCGACCGTCGTCCTCGACCGTCAAGATCAGCGACGCGTCTGTCATCGCCACGGCGACCCGCAGATGCTCGGGCTGGCCATGCCGGACGGCGTTGCGCACGACCTCTTGCGCCGTGCGCCAGACCAGGCCGATCGCGTCGTCGTCCGAGCCCTCGGTGTCTTCGACATTGAGGTCGACGTCGATCCCAGCGGCGATCGCCGGGGCGATCAGGTCGTCGAGGGCAGCCGCCAGGCCCTCGGTCCGAAGCTCAGGCGGATAGATCTCGACGAGCAGCGATCGGAGGGCGCGCAGATTGCTTCTCACCCCAACGCCGAGCGACTCCATCCGAGCGGCCAGCTCCGGATCGTCCTTGAGATCACGCGAGGCTGCCGAGGCTGCGAACGACAGCCCCGCAAGATCTTGGACGACACCGTCGTGCAGGTCGCGGGCAATCCGCCGACGCTCGACGGCGGACGCTTCGACCGCGGCGGTCAGCAGCCGCTCGCGCTCAGCCGCCGCACGGTCGAGTCGGCGAGCAAGGATCCACACCAGCGGCACGATCAGCAGCGTGAAGATCAGCAGGCCGGCCACGGTGATCGGGCGGAAGGACGCTTGGATGTCGCTGCTGCGCTGCGAGACGACGTCGTACGAGTAGTACGCCTCGAACAGCAGCGGCTGCCCCTTCGGCGTCCAGATCTGCGAGTAAACCTCGAGCAGCCGACCGAATGACCGCTCGTCGATGTTCTCGGCCTTCGACAGGTCGGACACCTCGGCGTCGGTGCCGCCATGTTCGAGGACCTTGCGCTCCTCGTCGCCAAGCCCGAAGTTCTGGCCGATCAGCGACGTGTCGTCGGAATAGACGATGATCCCCTCGGAGTTCCAGATCTTGACTCGCAGCACATCGCCGACGAGGAGGCGATGCCGCGCGATCGAGTCGAAACGGTCGATCGCAGCCGACTGGGCCGGGTTGCCGGGGTCGACCATCGCCTCGCTGAGCTCCGGCTGGGCCACCGACCGGCCGAGAATCTCGGTCATTCTCCGGGCGTCGGAGATCGCCTCATCGGTTGCGGCCTTCTTGCTCAGCCAGCCCGCCCCGACGATCAGCAGCACAACGGCGATCACGCCGGCGATGCTGAACTGAACAACCGGGCGCAGCCATGCACGTCGCCGGGTCGCCGCGGGCCCGTTCGGGCCGGGCGGCTGTCGACGGGCGATCATCGGCGACCCCTTCTTCAGATCGCCACCAGTATGACCCCGGGCACCGCCCCAAAACGCGCTATCCCTCCCTAGTAGGCCAGGTGACCGCGGCATGTCTGCCCCGTCGCCGAGTTCTTGGCACGCAAACCGATCAGGTCCGATCCCGACATGTCGACGACGCGACGCTCAACGCTGAACGACCCGCTCGGCGCACGGGTCGTGCGGTTGCCGCGGTACGAGGTGAAACCGTCGTGCAGGATCCGCCAGGACCACACCTGGCCGCGGCGATTCGAGTCGATTTCCACCTCGACGGCGAGGCGCCCGTCGTCCGGCTTCACCTTCAGCTTCCAGTGCGCCGAACCCGAGCACGATCCCTCGCGACGAACATCCGACCCGCCACCGCCGTGATCGGCCGCCGCCAGGCCGGCCGAGCCGATGGTGATGGCTGCCGCCATGGCGACGGCGGCAGCACGGGACAACAGGGGAAACATCGGACTCTCTCTCGGGCAGGCACAGGAAGGCCGATCTCACTGTCGCTGATGAGAGGTGCCAACCGCCATTGTCCGCTGGTGCTAGCACCGGCCCGGTACGAAGCGGTCGAAATGGGTCAGAGCTTGCGCTGCATCTCAACGAGGTACTCGACCGGCCGGAACCCGAGCTTGTCGTTGATCGCCACCATGGAGTCGTTCTCTTCGGCGTTCCAGGAGTGAACGGCCCGCACCAGCGGGAACGCCTCCTGGTACGCGCGCAGATTGGCGATCTTGATGGCGAGCCCGAGCCGGTGTCCGCGGTGCTCCTTCAAGACGAGGGTGCCGCCCTGCCACCCGACCTCAGGCTGATGATCGGTCATCACCATCTCGGTCAGGGCCACCATCTCGCCGTCGGGCGCGAGCGCGACCACCCCGCACTCGCGGCGCCCGGCGCGGTGGAACAGCTCCTCCTTCTCTCGCACCCGCGCCTCGTCCCACACCTCAGGCTCGATGTCGAGGTCGCCCAGCGGTGCCTCGGCGTTGAAGGCCTCCTGCAGGTGGCAGTAGCCCGCTATCAGCGCGTCGGGCACTGACTCGGCGTACCCCACGAGCCGGTACTCGCCGCGATGCTCCTCTGTCTCGGCCTCGAGCTCGTCGAGCCGCGACCCTGCGACTGGAAGCTCGAGGACTCGATGCAGATCGACGCTCGCGTCGGTGAACCCATGCTTAGCGAGCAGGGCGTGACCAGCTGAGACACCCGGGCCTGAGTCCGTCATCGGCCGGTTTACCTCGATGATCACCGTGGTGCGGCCTCGCGAGCGGGCGTACTCGAGCCCGTGCTCGAGCAGCGCAGTCCCAATGCCGCGGCGGCGATGCGACGGCTTGACCATCGGCACCAGGAACGCGATATGTGTGTTGTCAAGCCGGGGCAGCATCACCTGCCCCGTGCCGACGACCTCGCCGTCGTCGAATGCGGCGAACGGACGGCGCTCGAAGGCGCGGGAGTCGGCGCGCATCGCGGCAGTCGCCGCCTCAAGCGACCAATACGCCGCATAGGGACGCTCGAACTCGTCGGCCTCCTTCGCCGTCGCCCAGAAAGCCTCGAGCTGAGCATCGTCGCTGACGTCGATCTCCGCTATGTCCACGAACGTCGAGCGTAGGGACGTATCAGTCGCGCGACCATCCCTTTTCGGCACGCTGGGCCGCGGACGGGCGAGAGGCTAGAGGGCGAGCTCGGCCTTCACGACGTCGGCGAGTCGGCGCGCACACGCCTCCGCCTCGTCGGCCGACTCCGCCTCGACCATGACGCGAACCAACGGCTCGGTGCCCGACGGGCGCAGCAGCACCCGCCCACCGTCGCCGAGCTCGAGCTCGACCTGACGGACGGCCTCTGCGACGACCGGATCCGTTGCCGCGCGGTCGCGGTCGACATCGGGCACATTGACAAGCACCTGGGGCAGCCGCCGCATGACCCCGGCCAGTTCGGCGAGTCCACGGCCGGTCGACGCCATCCGTCCCGCGACGTGGAGGGCCGACAAGATGCCGTCGCCCGTCGACGCGAAATCGCTCATGATGATGTGGCCGGACTGCTCGCCGCCGAGGGTGTAGCCGTCGAGCTTCATCTCCTCGAGCACATACCGGTCGCCGACCTTGGCCTGCACGACCGCGATGCCCGCCTCGCGCATGGCCAGCATGAAGCCGAGGTTGCTCATCACGGTCGAGACGACCGTGTCGCCGACCAGACCGCCACGCTCACGGAGCCCGAGAGCCAGGATGGCGAGGAGTTGGTCGCCGTCGAGCGCGAAGCCGACATGTGCCCGCTCGGCGACCACGGCCTGTCGAATGGGGTCGAGATCGGTCGACCCGCAGCCGTCGTTGATGTTCAAACCGTTGGGCGCATCATGGATGGCGACCACCTCGGCGCCGGCCTCGATGAACGCCTGCGGCCCGGCGACCGAGGCCGCGCCGTCGGCGCAGTCGATCACGACCCGCAGGCCGC
This sequence comes from Nocardioidaceae bacterium, assembly GCA_035473375.1. GTDB lineage: Bacteria > Actinomycetota > Actinomycetes > Propionibacteriales > Nocardioidaceae > DATIOH01. Next base: position 4,199 of record DATIOH010000220.1, read on the forward strand.
TCAGCGAGGTCTCCATCGTCGAGGTGAGGTGAGCGACGTACCGCGAGACAGGATCGCGCTCGTCGGTAACGCGACCGACCTGCTCACCGATGGGCAACGCCACGGCCTCGCCCATCGCGGCCTCGATCGCGGCCTCGATGTCGTCGTCGAGCTTGTGGCCCCCACGCGCGAAGAACTTGATGCCGTTGTCGGGCATCGGATTGTGGCTGGCCGAGATCATCACGCCGAAGTCGGCGTCGGTCGCGGCCGTCAGATAGGCCACTCCGGGGGTTGGCAGGACGTCGACCCGTCTGACATCGACCCCGCTGGACGCGAGGCCGGCAGTCACCGCGGCGTCGAGGAACTCGCTCGACGCGCGAGGGTCGCGTCCGACGACGGCAAAAGGCCGGCGCGACCCGCTGGCGGGTCCGAGGATCCGCGCAGCCGCGGCCGATACCTCGAGCGCGAGACCTGCCGTGAGATCGCGGTTGGCGACCCCGCGGATCCCGTCCGTGCCGAACAGCCTGCCCATGGGGCGTCGTCAGCGCTTGCTGTACTGCGGGGCCTTCCGTGCCTTCTTCAGGCCGGCCTTCTTGCGCTCCTTGATCCGAGCGTCGCGGGTGAGCATGCCTGCCTTCTTCAGCGACGGGCGGTTGGCCTCGACGTCGGACTCGTTGAGAGCCCGTGACACGCCCAGGCGCAGGGCGCCCGCCTGGCCGGTGATCCCGCCACCGTGGATGCGGGCGATGACGTCGAAGCGGTCGACGAGCTGCGTCAAGACGAAGGGCTCGTTGACGAGCTGCTGGTGCAGCTTGTTGGGGAAGTACTCGTCGAGCGGCTTGCCGTTGACGGTCCAGACGCCCGAGCCGGGAACGAGGCGAACCCGAGCCACCGCCTCTTTGCGACGGCCGGTCGCGGCGCAGGCGACGATGTTGACCTGGCGCTCCGGGGTGTCGACAGCCGGCGCGCTCTCGGTCGTGTACTCGCTCGGCGCGTCGGTCTCTTGCTCGGGAGCGATGTCAGTGGTCTCAGCCACGAAGGGTCCTCACTACGGTCTGGTCTCTCGCAGTCACTGGGCGAGCTGGGTGATCTCGAACGGCTGGGGCCGTTGCGCGGCGTGCGGGTGCGACGGCCCCGAGTAGACCTTGAGCTTCTTGATCAGCTGTCGGCTCAACCGGTTCTTGGGGAGCATGCCCCAGACGGCCCGCTCGACAGCCTTGCGCGGGTCTTTGTCGAGCAGTTCGCCGTACGGCGTCGCCGACAGACCGCCCGGGTGACCTGAGTGCCGGTACGCCATCTTGGTCTCGCGCTTGGTGCCCGACAGCGCGATCTTGTCGGCGTTGATGATCACGACGAAGTCGCCGGTGTCGAGATGCGGCGCGAACGTCGGCTTGTGCTTGCCACGCAACAGGGTGGCCGTCTGGACGGCCAGCCTGCCGAGCACCACATCGGTGGCGTCGATGACGAGCCACTCACGGGTGACGTCGCCGGGCTTGGGGCTATACGTGCGCACAGCGGTTGCCTTCGTCTGGATCGGTCTGGGTCAAGGTCAATCTGATGGTTCGCCGGCACACTCAGCGGGCCCCAGATGAGGAGCGTCGCCGACCGGTGCTGGCACTGCGTCTGCGAACCGTCTTGGAGAGCGCCGCCGCGCGGACACAACGACCGCCCAGAATACCGACCCAGCCCACACCCGGTCAAAACGAGCCCTGTCTCGGGGTTGGCCCAAGATGGCCGGCAGCACGCCAACTTTCGCTCCAAATCGGCGAACAACCTCGTCATGTCAACC
>DATIOH010000221.1:0-18623 GCA_035473375.1 Nocardioidaceae bacterium
GCACGCGAGACCAGGCTCAATCCCAAGTACATCTTCGAGACCTTCGTCATCGGGTCGTCGAACCGTTTCGCGCACGCCGCCGCCGTGGCCGTGGCCGAGGCGCCCGGAAAGGCCTACAACCCGCTGCTCGTCTACGGCGACTCCGGACTGGGCAAGACCCACCTGCTGCACGCGATCGGCCACTATGTGCGCAGCCTCTTCACCGGCTCGCGCGTCCGGTACGTCAGCAGCGAGGAGTTCACGAACGACTTCATCAACGCGATCCGCGACGACCGCGCTTCTGCCTTCCAGCGGCGTTACCGCGAGGTCGACGTCCTCCTGATCGACGACATCCAGTTCTTGGAGGGGAAGATCCAGACGCAGGAGGAGTTCTTCCACACCTTCAACACCCTCCACAACGCCAACAAGCAGATCGTCATCACGTCTGACCGGCCGCCGAAGCGGCTCGAGGCGCTCGAAGACCGGTTGCGCAACCGGTTCGAGTGGGGCCTGATCACCGACGTCCAGCCGCCCGACCTCGAGACCCGAATCGCGATCTTGCGCAAGAAGGCAGCTACCGAGCGGCTGACCGCGCCGCCGGACGTCCTCGAGTTCATCGCCAGCAAGATCCAGACCAACATCCGCGAGCTCGAGGGCGCGCTCATCCGGGTCACGGCATTCGCCAGCCTCAACCGGCAGCCGGTCGACCTCACGCTCGCCGAGATCGTGCTCAAGGACCTCATCCCCGAGGGAGCCGAGCCTGAGATCACCGCGGCCGTGATCATCGCGCAGACGGCCGCGTACTTCGGCCTGTCGATCGACGATCTGTGCGGGTCGAGTCGCAGCCGGGTCCTGGTGACCGCGCGGCAGATCGCGATGTACCTCTGTCGCGAGCTCACCGACCTGTCGCTGCCCAAGATCGGACAGCAGTTCGGCGGCCGCGACCACACCACGGTCATGCACGCCGACCGCAAGATCCGCCAGCTGATGGCCGAGCGGCGCAGCGTCTACAACCAGGTCCGCGAACTGACCAACAGGATCAAGCAGCAGGCCCGTCAGCCATGACCGGCGAAGCGTGGCCGGGTTACTTCGCCTCGCTAAGCACAAGCTGGGGACAACCTTGTGGATCGGCAGTCGCTTGGCAGGGCCGACTTGTGGATGGTTGTGGACGACGCCCCAACAAGACCCTCGTCGTCCACCGTCACCCCCTCGGGAACCGGGATTGCTCCACAGGTCATCCACCGGTCGATTGTGCCGATGACCTGGCTTTTTCCCAGTTTTCCCCACTGTCCACGGCTGCTATGAACCTCACGAGAGATACCTATACATGACATCTCTCCAACTTCTCCTCGCGACCCTGGCTGGGGAAAACCCGGGCAAGGCCTCCGGCCGGAACGCTGCTCGTCGGCAAGGCGTGGCAGGATTCAGCCGATGATCCGGGGGCTTCGGGGCGCGACATCGTCCGCGACAGGGCAGCAGAGAGGCGGCAACACACCGTGAAGTTTCGCGTGGAGCGCGACGTCTTCGCCGATGCCGTGGCGTGGACCGCGCGCAGCATTCCGACCCGGCCCGGCACCCTGCCGCAGTTGTCCGGCATCTTGATGTCCACCAGCCCTGAGGGGCTGAGTTTCAGTGGCTTCGACTACGAGACGTCAGGACGGGTCACCGTCGCGGCCGACGTTGCCGACGACGGCAGAGTTCTCGCCTCCGGTCGACTGTTGGCCGACATTGCCCGAGCTCTCCCGCCGAAGGCGGTCGACGTGACGCTCGACGGCACGAAGCTGTCGGTGGTCTGCGGCACGTCTCGCTTCTCGCTGCAGACCATGCCAGTCGACGAGTACCCCGCGCTGCCCGATATGCCCGCCGTGGTGGGCGAGATCGACGGCGAGGCCTTCCAGGCCGCGGTGAGCCAGGCGGTAACGGCGGCTGGCCGCGACGACATGCTGCCGGTGCTGACCGGCGTCAAGCTCGAGATCGACGGGCCGCGGCTGGCACTGTTGGCGACCGACCGATTCCGGCTCAGCCTGCGCGAGGTCGAATGGCGGCCCGTCCAGTCCGACCTGACCGCGACGGCCCTGGTCCCTGCCCGCGTGCTGTCCGAGGCAGCCCGCTCGCTCACCCCCGACAGCCGGCTGAGCATCGCGCTCGGAACCGAGGGGGCCGGCGACGGCCTGATCGGGTTCGTGTCGTCGGCGGCAGGCGGCGAGCGCCGCACGACGACGCGGCTGATCGACGGCGCATTCCCGAATGTCCGCCAGCTGTTCCCGCAGACGTCTGAGATCAGTGCGTCGGTCGACGTGGGAGAGCTGATCGACTCGGTCAAGCGGGTGTCGCTGGTCGCAGGGCGCAACACCCCGATCCGGCTCTCGTTCAGCGACGGCCAGGTCACGCTCGAGGCCGGCAATGGCGAGGAGGCCCAGGCATCGGAGTCGATCGAGGCAACGCTGTCGGGCGACGACATCTCGATCGGTTTCAACCCGTCATACCTGCTCGACGGCCTGCAGGCGATTCCCGGCCCGGCTGTCAACATTGCGATGACACAGCCCGGTCGTCCGGCAGCGTTCACCAGCGCCGAGAGCGCCGAGGCCGCACCCGATCTAGGCTTCCGGTATCTCTTGATGCCGCTGCGGATGCAGGGCTGACGTCAAGCAATCACCACAGCGCGCACCCGCCACCACCGGAAAGGAGCACCGATGGAGATCGGGCTGATCGGCCTCGGAAAGATGGGCGGCAACATGCGCGAGCGGCTGCGCCGCGACGGGCACACGGTCGTGGGCTTCGACCGCAATCCCGACGTGAGCGACGTCGACAGCCTGGAGGGCCTGGTCGCGGCCCTCCCTGCGCCCAAGGTCGTGTGGGTCATGGTTCCGTCCGGTGATCCGACCCGGCAGACCATCACCGAGCTCAAGGCCCTCCTCGGCGACGGCGACATCATCGTCGACGGCGGAAACTCCCGGTGGACCGATGACCAACTGCACGCATCGATGCTCGCCGAGAAGGGCATCGGGTTCGTCGACTGCGGCGTCTCCGGCGGCGTCTGGGGTCTGACTGTCGGATATGCCCTCATGTGCGGGGGATCGCGGGGACACGTCGACACGTTGATGCCGATCTTCCAGACCCTCAAGCCGGAGGGCCAGCACGGCTTCGTCCACGCTGGCGACGTCGGTGCGGGGCACTTCTCGAAGATGGTCCACAACGGGATCGAGTACGCCATCATGCAGGCGTATGCCGAGGGGTGGGAGCTGCTCGAGAAGGTCGACCTCGTCGACAACGTCACCGAGGTCTTCGACTCGTGGCGATCGGGCACTGTCATCCGCTCGTGGCTTCTCGACCTCCTGGTCGCAGCCCTGCAGGAGGACGAGGGACTGTCGAAGCTCGCCGGGTACGCCGACGACTCGGGCGAGGGTCGATGGACCGTCGAGGCCGCGATCGACAACGCCGTCCCCCTCTATGCGATCACCGGGTCGCTGTTCGCGCGATTCCAGTCGCGCCAGGAGGAGTCGCCGGCCATGAAGGCGATCGCGGCCATGCGCAACCAGTTCGGTGGGCACGCCGTGAAGGCCGAGGAGACGGCCGAGTCTCCGCCACACCACGGGGCCTGACGGGGAGCCGGTGCACGTATCTCGCCTGGAGCTGGTCGACTTCCGCAGCTACGAGCGGGTCGAGCTCGACCTCGAGCGCGGCGTCACCGCGTTTCTCGGTCCGAATGGCCAGGGCAAGACCAATCTGGTCGAGGCCGTCGACTATGTGGCCACCCAGTCATCGCACCGAGTCGCGTCCGACCAGCCCCTCGTCCGCCTCGGGGCTGAGCGAGCGGTCGTGCGGCTCAAGGTTCGACGCGACGACCGCGAGGCGCTGATCGAGCTCGAGCTCAACCCCGGCAAGGCAAATCGTGCGCGACTCAACCGCGGTGCCGTCCCGCGGGCACGCGATGCGCTCGGCGTGGTTCGGACGGTCCTCTTCGCGCCCGACGACCTCGAGCTGGTCAAGGGCGACCCGAGCGCGCGGCGGCGGCTCCTCGACGACCTCCTCGTCGCCCGGCAGCCGCGGTTCGCCGGCGTCCGGGCCGACTACGACCGGCTGCTCAAACAGCGCAACAGCCTCCTGAAGACGCTGAGGGCGTCGAGATCCGGAGGGCGAGCCAACGAGTCGGCCCTCGCCACGCTCGACAGTTGGGACGCTCATTTCGCCCAGGTCGGCAGCGAGTTGCTGGCGGCCCGGCTCGACCTGGTGACCGCCCTCGAGCCACACGTCAACCGCCACTATGCGGCTGTGGCCGCGTCGATCGCGAAGGGCGACGACGGAAACCAGACCCGGCTTGCCTACAAGCCGTCGCTCGGTCTCGGCGATGCGACCGGCCGCGAAGACCTCGAGCCAGTCCTCCTCGCGGAGATGGCGCGGCGTCGCCCCGAGGAGTTGGATCGAGGAATGACGCTCGTCGGGCCGCATCGCGACGATCTCGACCTGACCCTCGGCGCGCTGCCCGCCCGCGGCTACGCGAGTCACGGCGAGTCCTGGTCGCTCGCGCTCGCCCTCCGCCTCGCGGCATTCGACCTGCTCCGGGCCGACGGCGACGACCCGGTGCTGATCCTCGACGATGTCTTCGCCGAGCTCGACGCGCATCGGCGCGAGTGCCTGGCGGCGATCGTCCGCGAGGCCGAGCAGGTCCTCATCACGGCGGCGGTCGAGGAAGACGTCCCGAAGGAGCTCATCCGGCGGCACTACGCCGTCCAGGGGGGCGAGGTGCGCCGTGTCGACTGACGATCGTCGAGACCCGCCGATCGAGCCCACAGCTGAGCCCACCGCTGAGCCCACAGCCGGGACGGCTCCCGAACACGACCCAACCGGGCTCGAGGTGGCGCGCGCAGTGGCCCGGTCGCTGAGGTCGGCCGCCGGCCGAGGGGGGCGCGCACCGGCGACCCCACGCCGCGGCCGCCCGAGCGGCACGACCCTGTCGGGGTCTCGCCCCGACGGCCGCGATCCGGCGCTGGTGGGCGCGGTTCTCGACACGGTCATCGAGAAGAGCGGCTGGGAGTCCGACATCGCGGTGCGCAGCCTGTTCGCGCGCTGGTCCGACCTTGTCGGCCCCGAGATCGCCGACCATTGCGAGCCGACGGGCTTCGCCGACGGCGTCCTCCACGTCCGCGCCGACTCGACAGCCTGGGCCACCCAGCTCAAGCTGATGGCCGCATCGATCGTGCGCCGGCTCAACGACGAGCTCGGACACGGCAACGTCGCCGTGATCGACGTTGTCGGGCCCGACGCGCCGTCCTGGTCGAAGGGGCGGCGGTCGGTGCGAGACGGCCGCGGCCCGCGCGATACCTACGGGTGAGCCAGCAGCCGCAGAGCCGTTCGCAATGCCCCCGAACCTTATGTGGACCATGTCGGACCGCTGTTCGCCGCTCGAATGCCGGTTCGCGGGCCTGCTGACGCGGTTCCTGCGTCACCGACACCTTTTCCACAGGCGTGCTGCACCGCGTCAGGGGCTTGCAATGCCGTATAATGGCGTCAGATCGTTTGGGCCGCTTCCTCGCCCGCGCTCCACCACTTCACCGGCGTATCGCCGAGGCTGTGGCGCGCCGGCTTGGCGGCCTTTGTGCTGAGTGAGAGGGCTATACGTGTCGCTTCCCGACGACATTAACGCGCAGCGACCCGATTCCGATCCTCTCGAGATTCCACGCCAAAGCCGCACGGGCGACGCCGAGCTGGCCGAGGTGCCCTCCACTGACGCCGGTGTCTCCGGGCCGCTTCCCAACGGCACCACCTATGACGCGTCGGCCATCACCGTCCTCGAAGGCCTCGAGGCCGTTCGCAAACGGCCGGGCATGTACATCGGCTCGACGGGCGAGCGCGGGCTCCACCACCTGGTGTGGGAGGTCGTCGACAACTCTGTCGACGAGGCGCTCGCCGGCTACTGCGACCGCGTCGTCATCACCTTGCTCGAAGACGGCGGGGTTCGGGTCGTCGACAACGGTCGCGGGATCCCCGTCGACGAGCACGCGACCGAGAAGCTCCCGGCCGTCACCGTCGTCTTGACGGTGCTCCACGCCGGCGGCAAGTTCGGTGGCGGCGGGTACAAGGTCTCAGGTGGCCTGCACGGCGTCGGTCTCAGCGTCGTCAACGCCCTCAGCGAGCGGCTCACTGTCGACGTCCGGCGCGACGGCTATCGCTGGACGCAGTCGTTCGTCTACGGCGAGCCGACCGGGCCGCTCGAGCGGCTTGAGCCGACTGACGACACCGGCACCACGACGACCTTCTGGCCCGGCCGCGACGTCTTCGAGACCACCGACATCTCGTTCGAGACGCTCGCGACCCGCTTTCGCGAGACCGCCTTCCTCAACAAGGGCCTCGAGCTCATCGTTCGCGACGAGCGCCCCGAGCACGCGGCCGGCATCGCAGACGCGGTCGCCGACAACACCGTCCCCGAGGCCGTCGACGGCGGGCCCGACGAGGTCGGCGGCGACGAGCGAGTGGTCGAGCGACGGTTCCGCTACGACGGCGGGCTGGTCGACTACGTCAAGCACCTCAACTCCACCAAGGACGAGGCGCATCGCAGCATCATCGCGTTCGAGGCGGGTAACGACGACAAGGGCATGACCCTCGAGATCGCCATGCAGTGGAACACCGGCTTCACCGAGTCGGTGCACACGTTCGCCAACACGATCAACACCCACGAGGGCGGCACCCACGAAGAGGGCTTCCGCGCCGCGCTCACGTCGACGGTCAACAACTGGGCCGAGGTGTGGGGCCTGGTCAAGCGCCGCGAGGACCGGCTGTCCGGCGACGACATCCGCGAGGGTCTCACCGCGATCATCTCAATCAAGTTGGCGGAGCCGCAGTTCGAAGGCCAGACCAAGACCAAGCTCGGCAACACCGAGGCCAAGTCCTTCGTGCAGAAGGCGGTCAACGACCAGTTGGGGGAGTGGCTCGAGAAGAACCCCGGCGAGGGCAAAGACATCGTCCGCAAGTCGATCGCCGCGGCCACCGCCCGGATCGCCGCCCGCAAGGCGCGCGATCTCGCACGCGGCCGCAAGGGCCTGCTCGGTGGCGGCGGTCTGCCCGGCAAGTTGTCGGATTGCCAGTCGACCAACCCCGAGGAGTGCGAGGTCTTCATCGTCGAGGGCGACTCGGCAGGCGGCTCGGCGCGTGGTGGTCGCGACCCGCGGATCCAGGCGATCCTCCCGATTCGCGGCAAGATCCTCAACGTCGAGAAGGCCCGCATCGACCGAGTCCTCGCCAACACCGAGGTGCAGGCGATCATCTCCGCGCTCGGCACCGGGATCCAGGACGACTACGACGTCGAGAAGCTGCGCTACCACAAGATCGTGATGATGGCCGACGCCGATGTCGACGGGCACCACATCCAGACCTTGCTGCTGACGCTGCTGTTTCGCTTCATGAAGCCCCTCATCGAGGGCGGCTTCGTCTATCTGGCTCGGCCGCCGCTCTCAAGCTCAAGTGGAACAACCCCAACCAAGACGAGTACGCCTACTCCGACCGCGAGCGCGACGCGTTGATCGAGTCGGGGCAGGCGGCCGGCAAGAAGCTGCCCAAGGACAACCCGATCCAGCGCTACAAGGGCCTGGGCGAGATGAACGCCGACGAGCTGTGGGAGACAACCATGGACCCCGACAACCGCGTCCTCTCTCAGGTGACTCTCGACGACGCCGCCAACGCCGACGAGATCTTCTCGATCTTGATGGGCGAGGACGTCGAGCAGCGCCGTTCCTTCATCCAGCGAAACGCTAAAGACGTTCGCTTCCTAGACATTTAGCCGAGCGTCGAGAAGATATCCAAGCAGCACTCGATTGAACACCGAATGGAACGCCGAATCGCCTTGCAGATAAGGGAAAACAGGTCGTGACTGACGACACCACCATCACGCCGGACGTACCAGGCGGCCGGGTCGAGCCGGTCGAGCTCCAGACCGAGATGCAGCGGTCGTACATCGACTACGCGATGGCGGTCATCGTCGGCCGCGCGCTTCCCGACGTCCGCGACGGCCTGAAGCCGGTCCACCGGCGGGTCCTCTACGCGATGTACGACGGCGGCTACCGACCCGACCGCGGCTTCTCGAAGTGCTCACGCGTGGTGGGCGACGTGATGGGCCAGTACCACCCGCACGGCGACACCGCGATCTACGACACTCTGGTGCGGCTGAGCCAGCCCTGGGTGATGCGCGCTCCGCTCGTGTCAGGGCAGGGCAACTTCGGCTCGCCCGGCAATGACCGGGCCGCCGCGATGCGTTACTGCGTAGCAGGGGACACCCTGGTGCGGACCTGGGACGGCGGCACGATGCGGATCGCGGATGTCGTACCGGATGCCAAGCCCGGGTCGGAGTCCGAGATCGATCTCAAGGTTGTCGGCAAAGACGGCGCACCCGTGCGCGCGACCAGGTTCTTCCACTCGGGACCGCAGCGGACCCTCAAGCTGACGACCCGTGAAGGTCATGAGCTGATCGGCTCGCACAATCACCCGGTACTCACACTGACGTCCGTTGCCGGCGTCCCGACGCTGCTATGGAAGCTTCTTGACGAGTTGCAGGCGAACGATCACGTCGTCATGCTTCGAGAGGAACCCGAGGAGTGGGGCGGGGCGACGCAGCGAGAGCAGCAGGAGACTCTTCGCCAGGTGCCGGCCACGTCCCTGGCTCTGAGCCAGGACCATGTTCCGTTCGTTGCAGACTTCTTGCGTACGCATGGTGCGCGCAGCGAGCGCGACCGGAGCTGGCTCATGAAGCACAACGTCGATCGTTTCGAGCGTTGGGCGCGCGACCGCCAGGAGATCCTCGGGCGTATCACCGATGACGCCGCAGAAGTCGTCTGGCCGCTCGTCGACGGCCGTTACTACTACGCAACGGTCGCTGACGTCGAAGACGCAGGTGTGCGTGACGTGTATTCACTCCGCATCGACACGGCCGATCACGCCTTCATCACAAACGGCTTCGTGAGCCACAACACCGAGTGCAAGATGGCGCCGCTCGCCATGGAGATGGTGCGCGATATCGACCAAGACACGGTCGACTTCCGGCCCAACTACGACGGCCGCAGCGAGGAGCCGGTTCTCCTGCCGGCGAGGTTCCCCAACCTGCTCGTCAACGGATCGGCCGGCATCGCCGTCGGCATGGCGACCAACATTCCGCCCCACAACCTCCGCGAGGTCGCGGCCGGCGTGCAGTGGTCCCTCGAGCACCCCGAGGCGACCCGGGCCGAGCTGCTCGAGGCTCTCCTCGAGCGGGTCAAGGGGCCGGACTTCCCGTTCGGCGCGCTCATCGTCGGCACCGCGGGCATCGAACAGGCGTACCGCACTGGGCGCGGCTCGGTCACCATGCGCGCCATCATCGACGTCGAGGAAGACGCCAAGAACCGCACCTGCCTCGTCGTCACCCAGTTGCCGTACATGGTCAACCCCGACAACCTCGCTCTCAAGATCGCCGAGCTCGCAGACTCCGGTCGGGTGCAAGGGATCGCCGACGTCCGCGACGACTCGTCGTCGCGCACCGGCCAGCGCCTCGTGATCGTGCTGAAGCGCGACGCCATCGCTCGGGTGGTGCTCAACAACCTCTACAAGCACACCGAGCTGCAGTCGAACTTCAGCTGCAACATGCTCGCGCTGGTCGACGACGTCCCGCGCACGCTGACGCTCGACCAGTTCGTCAGCAACTGGGTTGCGCACCAGATCGACGTCATCCAGCGGCGCACCCGTTACCGGTTGCGCAAGGCCGAGGAAGAGGCGCACATTCAGCGCGCCCTGGTCAAGGCGCTCGACCGGCTCGACGACGTGATCGCGCTGATTCGCGCCAGCCAGACCACCGAAGAGGCCCGCGACGGCTTGATGGACATGCTCGACATCGACGAGGTGCAGGCCCGCGCCATCCTCGACATGCAGCTGCGCCGACTGGCGGCGCTCGAGCGGCAGAAGATCATCGACGAGCTGGCCGAGCTCGAGCGGCTGATCGCCGACCTGCAAGACATCCTGACCGACGAGGCCCGGCAGCGGTCGATCGTCAGCGAGGAGTTGACGGCGATCGTCGACAAGTTCGGCGACGAGCGGCGCTCTCAGATCATCCCGGCCGACGGCGACCTCTCGATGGAAGACCTCATCCCCGACGAGGATGTCGTCGTCACCATCACTCGTGGCGGCTATGCCAAGCGGACGAAGTCCGACCTGTATCGCGTCCAGCGGCGCGGCGGCAAGGGCGTGCGCGGCGCCGCCCTCAAGGGCGACGACGTGGTCGAGCACTTCTTCTCCACGACCAATCACCATTGGCTGCTCTTCTTCACCACGGCTGGCCGCGTCTACCGCACGAAGGCGTACCACCTGCCCGAGTCGGCGCGCGACGCGAAGGGCGGCCACGTGGCCGGTCTGCTGTCGTTCCAGCCGGACGAGCAGATCGCCCAGGTGCTCGCGATCCGCGACTACGAGCAGGCGCCGTACCTCGTGCTCGCGACCCGCCGCGGACTGATTAAGAAGACCAAGCTGACCGACTACAACTCGCCGCGCCAGGCGGGCGTCATCGCGATCAACTTCCGCGACGAGCAGGACGAGCTGATCGGCGCCGAGCTGGTCACGGCCGACGACGACCTGCTGCTGGTCTCGCGCAAGGGCCAGTCGGTCCGGTTCCACGCGACCGACGAGCAGTTGCGGCCGATGGGCCGGGCGACGTCTGGCGTCACCGGCATGAAGTTCCGCGCTGGCGACGAGCTCTTGTCGATGTCGGTGGTGCGCGCCGGCGACAACGGGCAAGACGCCGACGGCGAGGACACCGAGCCAGTCGTGCACTACGTGTTCACGGCGACCGACGGAGGCTTCGCCAAGCGAACCGTCGTGTCGGAGTACCGGGTGCAGGGCCGCGGCGGCCTCGGCATTAAGGCGATGAAACTGGCCGACGCCCGAGGGTCCCTGGTGGGCGCGATGGTGGTGGTCGACGGCGACGAGGTGCTGGCGGTCAAGGCGAGCGGTCAGGTGACGCGCTCGGCGGCCACCGACGTTCCGGCCAAGGGACGTGACACCATGGGAGTGAAGTTCGTCACCGTCGACGACTCCGACTCAGTCGTGGCCATCGCTCGCAACGCCGAAAGCGACGTGGACGACGAGTTGCTTGAAGGCGACGTCAGTGGGGACGATGAAGGGGACGGTGGCTCGAGCGAGGTCGACTCGCCCGACGCCGATCCAAAGGAGGACGTGGCTGAATGACCACATCGGACAAGAGCGGGCCGATCGCGCCCCGTCGTCCGCTGGCGAAGCAGTCCGGCGGACCGCCGCGATCTGGCCAGCGCGGACCAGCCGGTCCGACGACTGGAACCGCCTCCGACGAAGAGTCGTCGAGCGTCGAACCGACCACCGCGTCGGCATCCCAACCGTCGACCACCTCGAAGCCCTCGAAGACGCCGGCGCCCAGCGCCGGGTCCAACGGCACCACTCGCTCGCTGGGGACGGCTGAGCCCGCCGGCGACCCGATGACCGGGTCGCCGACCATGGCCTCGCAGGTCGCGGCTCCGCGAACCGCCTCGCCAGCACCCTCGCCAGCACCCTCGCCAGCGTCATCGACAGGGTCATCGACAGGGTCATCGTCAGGGTCGTCGTCACTCGAACCGTCGTACCCGATGTACCAGCCCCGCTCGGCGCTCGGCGTCGAGACTCAGCCGGCCATCCCGATCCCGCCCGGCCTCGCGCCGGTTCCACCTGGCCCCGCGGCGCCGACCGTCGACAAGCGCGCCGAGCGGGCCGCGGCGAAGGCGAGGCGCAAGCTCGAGGCGAGCAAGCCGCGCACGATCCGCCGAGCAAAGCTGCGCATCGTCAGGCTCGACCCCTGGTCGGTGACCAAGACGGCGTTCCTGCTCTCGATCGCGTTCGGCGTCATGTGCGTCGTGGCCGTGTTCCTGATCTTCTCGATCATGAGCGCGTCTGGCCTGTGGGACAGCGTCAACACGACCATTCAGGGCGTCGTCGACCAGCGCCCGAGCGAGGCATTCAACATCAAGGACTACGTCGGGATGAGCCGGGTCATGGGCATCACGATGCTGGTGGCGGCCATCGACGTCGTGATCATTACCGCGCTGGCGACCCTCGGCGCCTTCATCTACAACATGTCCGCGTCGCTGCTCGGCGGCGGCGAGGTCACGCTCGCCGAAGACCTGCACTGACGCTCGCACCGCGGGTTCGAGCCGCCCCGAGCACGACCGCCGAGCGCGGTTTGTGGTTTGGGCGGCGCATCGGCGATGAGGTAATCTGCCTCGGCGGCGCAGCAGCGACTTGCGGGCCTATAGCTCAGACGGTTAGAGCGCTTCCCTGATAAGGAAGAGGTCAGAGGTTCAAGTCCTCTTAGGCCCACTCGCAGGTACCACAGTCAAAGGGGAGCACCCGTGATCAAGAAGCTTCTCGCAATCGCCATCGTGGCGGCGATTGCCAAGATCGTCCTCGACAAGCTCACGAAGGGCGGTAAGGACGCCGACCTGTGGGCCGAGGCCACCGACTCCGTCAACTGAGTTCGCTCAGCGCATCCGGCGCCGTTCGGCTGGACTCCCCTCGGGGACGTAGCTCAACTGGCAGAGCACTGCCTTTGCAAGGCAGGGGTTGAGGGTTCGAGTCCCTTCGTCTCCACCGATCCACCAGCCGAACTGGCTGCCGCACCGACCACGAGGTGGTCGCTGGCAGACTGGCGAGCGTGGCAGCTGCGGCACGACGGTCGGCACGCAGAGCGATGGCGGCGTGTCTCGCCGCTCTCGTTGTCAGTGCCTGCACCGGCCACCACGACGAGCCAGGAACGTCGGCAGGAACAGGCGACGGCCTGCGACTCGGTGGGAACCTGCCGGCCGCGCGCACCTCGACGGCTACACCGGCCGAACCGGCGACGACTCCGATGGCGAGGGCGCTGGCCGCCGTGCCGCCGTCGGTTCTCTACGCATCCTTCACCGACCTGGCAGCGCTTCGCCGCGACCTTGGCTACGCCCAAACCGACAGCGAGTCGCCGGCGGGTGAGCGGTTCGCATTCTGGGAAGACGCACGTGTCGCGGGGACGATGTTGACCGGCACTCGGCTCTACGACGACGTCTCGGTGATGGAGGCCGACTACGGATGGACGGCCGACGACGTCGCCTGGGAGATCGACTTCTCCGGCAACGAGACCGGCTGCCTCGAGGACATGATCTGCGATCCATCTGGCGGGTCAGTGCTGTCCCTGCGTCCGGGCGTGAGCGCCCGCACGGTGATCCAGTCGCTGGACAGAAACGGCTTCACGCTCGAGCCCGGCGGGCAGACCTGGTCGACCGAGTCGGGCAACGAGCCGTTCACCCAGGCTGTCTACCTGCCCGAGCTCAACGCCGTCGCGCTCGGCAATGCGATCGGCCTGCGCCGGATCGTCGAGGTCGCCGGCGGAGCGCCGTCGCTCGCCGACCAGATCCCGACCCTCGGCGCCGCGCTCGGTTCGCCGCTGTCGGCCTACGTCGACACGACCGGCTGCGTGAGCCTCGGCGAGGCTCTCGGCCCCGACGCGACCGACGGCGACCGGCGCGCATTCGCCAAGGCGAACGATGTCGCCGATCTGGCGTCCGCGTCGGCGTGGGCAGTGACCATCGACTCTGACGACTCCGCGTCGTCGCTGCTCGATCTCGGCGCCGACGACCCCGACGCGACGGTTTCGACGGTCGCGCCGAGCGATGAGGTGGCGCTGCGGAGCGCGGTCCTCTCCCGTTGGGCAAGCGTGCAGGCCGGCGTCGACTTCGGCGACGTGGCCGCTGGAGTCGTCACTGTCGGGGGGCAGCTCGAACGGGTCGAGTACGACGTGCAGGCGATGCCGACGTTCGCTGCGATGGTCCTCACCCACGATGCGCCCTGGGCGCTCTGCGCGACGTCGGCGGCCGGATGACCGCGCACCGCCTCCTTCGGAATGTCGCCCTCACCGTGGTTGCCGCGGTTCTGGTCGTGGCCATGCTGTGGCTCGGTCGTTGGCAGTTCACGGCGTACGACCACCACCAGAGCGACGACGCGAGCGCGGCGCTCGACCGTGCGCCCGTCCCGCTTGACGACGCACTCGGACCTGACGAGGCATTTCCGACGACGTCGGTGAGCCGGCCGGTAGTCGTGACCGGTCGCTACCTCGGAGACGAGCAGTTCTACGTGCGCGACATGGCTGGCGACGGTCGTTACGCGGTCGCGACGCCCGTCATGACAGCCGCCGGAGCCGCGGTGATCGTCGTGCGCGGAAGCACTGCCTCAGTGCCGGCGCCCGCGCCGACTGGCAGCGTTCGCCTCGAGGGAATCCTGGAGCCGTCACAGGATCTCGCGGCGCCGCTCGACGAGCGGCGGACAACCAACGGGATCCAGATCGCACGGCTGGTCTCGGCGTTCGACGACGATCTGTACTCCGGCTACGTGATAGCCACGACGAGCGATCCGCCCGATGCCCTGCCGGCCGTGGTCGTGCCGCGGCCGGACGCGTCGTTCTGGGCGGGCATTCGCAACCTGCTGTACGCGTTGCAGTGGTGGCTGTTCGCCGGGTTCGTGGTCTTCATGTGGTGGCGAATCCTCCGCGACCCCGACCGCGACCCCGACACCGACGCAGACACCGACGCAGAGCCCGACACCGACACTGACGCAGGCGATGCGCGGCGCCCAGCCGATCAATCGTCATAGCGCCGTGGGATAGGTTCGCGACCGTGCGCGGATACCTGCTCCGATATCGAGTGATGGCCTACATCGTCGGGACGTTTCTCGCGATCTTGGTCCTCGTCGGAGTGCCGTTGAAGTACTGGGCAGCCGACGGCTCAGATGCCCAGCAGGCGGGGGAGTGGATTACGCAGTGGCTCGGCACCGCGCACGGGTTCCTCTACATGTTGTTCTTAGTCGCGGCCGCCATGCTCGCGCGCAAGGCACGGTTCTCGATCGGCTTCAGCCTGGTGATCCTCGTGCTCGGCACGGTGCCCATCGCGAGCTTCGTGGGCGAGCGGATGGCGACGGCCCGCGTCCGTGCGACCTATCCAGACGAGTTCGCTCGCGCTGGGGGGCCTTCCGCGGGATCAGACTGACTTTTCCTCGAGCGGCTCGTCGGGGGTCGTCGGCACCGGCGACTCGACCGTTTCCTTCGAGGGAAGCGGAGCAGACGGAGCCGCGTCGTCGGGGGCGGTCCACTCGGGCGCTGAGTCGCGACCGCCGACCTTCTTGTAGACGAAGGCCACCAGCGCGCCAATGCCGAGCAGAATCAGCAGGTTGCGAAGCTTGTGGCTCTTCTTCTGCTCGTCGGCCAGCCCGGTCGTGACGGCTGCCTGGTGGCTCGTGTCGCGAATGGCCTTGACGGCCTCGGCCGCGATGGGGGCGATGAGCTCCTTCGCCTCCTCGACGCCGGAGACGAAAGCGTCCTTGGCGTCTTCGATCGCCGGACCGAGGCGATCCTTCGTCTCGTCGAGGAGCGGGCCGACTTTGTCGCGCGCATCGGCGAGCGCAGGCCCGACCGTCGATGTGACGGCCGATCCCGCCGATCCGGCAGCCTCGGTGATCTTGTCCTGCGTCGTCGTTCGGGCCACGGTTCGTCCTCCGTCTTTACAAGCAGCGCGCTGCGGTCGTCTCGCCTGGTACGCGAGGTCGTCTGTCCTACTCTTACCCATTCGCCGCCCGATCTGAACCTCGGGTCGGTCACGGCCGCCCGACTTGCGTGGCGTGCAAGGATTGGCGGCGACCAACCGCACGCGGTGTCGGGCCCCAGACCGAGCCCGCCGCGGCCGATCACGAACCACCGAGCGAAGGGCAATCCCGTGGCCGAGGAACTGTACGCAATTCTGAAGACCAATCGCGGCGACATCACGCTGCAACTGTTCCCCGACCACGCTCCGACGACGGTCAAGAACTTCGTCGGCCTCGCCGAGGGCACCGAAAACGCCTCGGGCTCGGCGCGCAGCGACCGCCTCTACGACGGCGTGGTCTTCCACCGGGTGATCGACGGCTTCATGATCCAGTGCGGCGACCCCGACGGCACCGGCATGGGCGGGCCCGGCTACACCTTCAAGGACGAGTTCCACCCGGAGCTGCAGTTCTCGAAGCCGTACATCCTCGCGATGGCCAACGCCGGCCCCGGCACCAACGGCTCGCAGTTCTTCATCACAGTCGGCGCGACCCCGCACCTCAACCGCAAGCACACGATCTTCGGTGAGGTCGCCGACCAAGCCGGCCGCGACGTCGTCGACGCGATCGCGACGACTCCGACTGACCCGCGCGACCGGCCGGTCGACGCGGTCGTGATCGAGTCGGTCGAGATCGAGCGGCGCTGACGGCCGGGCGCTGCGTGAACACCGACCTGCGAAGACACGGGACATGACCGGCGACCCGTCTGCGACGACCCCCGGCACGATCCCGCACTGTTATCGGCACTCCGACCGCGAGACGTATGTCTCGTGCCAGCGTTGCGGCAAGCCCATCTGCCCCGACTGCATGCGGCAGGCGTCGGTCGGTTTCCAGTGCCCCGACTGCGTGCGCGAGGGCCAGGCGACCGTGCGCCGACCACGCACGGCGTTCGGTGGTCGGGTCAGGCCCGGCTCCGCGTACGTCACCATCACTCTCATCGCGATCAACTTCGCGTTCTTCGTCATTGCCCATGCGACCGGAGGCGAGAACGGGTCGTTCGTGCGGCGGATGGAGCTGTGGACGTCGGTCGACGTTCCGCGCCTCGACATCCAGGGCGTCGCGCAGGGGTCGTACTGGCAGCTGCTCACGTCGACGTTCCTGCACGTCCAGGTGCTTCACATCGCGCTGAACATGATCGGTCTGTGGATCTTCGGCTCTTTCCTCGAGGCACAGCTCGGGCGCTGGCGGTACCTGGCGCTGTACCTCGTGAGCGGCTTCGCCGGCTCGGTGGCCGTCTATGTGCTCACCGACCCCAACTCACCGCCGTCCCTCGGCGCGTCCGGGTCGATCTTCGGGCTGTTCGGAGCCGCTCTGGTCGTGCTGTTGCGGCAACGTGCCGACGTAAGCCAGCTGCTGCTCCTGCTCGTGCTCAACCTGGTGATCACGTTCACGGCGTCGAACATCGCCTGGCAGGCGCACTTAGGCGGCCTCGCGGCGGGGCTCGTGCTCGGCGCCGGATTCGCCTATGCACCGCGAAAACATCGGCTAGCCGTGCATATCGGGCTTCTGGTGCTTGTCACGGCGATGTGCGTGGTCGCGACGATGCTGCGGACAGCCGCGCTCACAACCTGAGCAGTCGCCTTCGCGCGCAATCCCACACCAGCCAGCGAGACGCTCGCCGAGCGGTCAGGTTCTGGGGTTCAGCGGTCAGGTTTTGGGGTTCAGCGGTCAGGTTCTGAACATGCCCGGTTTGGCGTGTCCCATCGAGACCGTCGTTAGAGGTACTCGTTGGCCGACGTTGACGTCAGAGCGCCGGTAGCGAGGCGGGTATCCACATTGGGGATAAGCCTTGTGGAGAACTACACCGGTGTAAGTACGGCGGACGAACGACGAGCGAACAACAGGCCAACCCGCAGGTCAGCCGGGGCGACCTACTCCCACTTGGTGGCGAAGACGAACCCGACGGCGATGAGGGCCATCCCGATGACGAGGTTCCAGTTGCCGATGTCGCCGATGACCTTGGCGTCGGGTGCCAGATAGAACACCACAATCCAGGTAAGGCCGACAATCCACAAGGTGACCATCACGGGTGCGATCCAACGCCGTCCGCCGACCCTGGCCGGCTTGCGGGTGGTGGTCGGAGGCGTGTAGTCGGCCTTCTTTCGCGGCCGGGACTCGGGCACGGCGGTCTCCCTGATGCGATTGTCTGCTGGCGTCTGCCGACGCCTCCTTGCGCCGCCTAGCCTAATGCCCCGCGTCCGAAATCCCCGAAACCCGGGCACTAGCCTGAGAGGGCAGTCGCGTCAGAGCATGATCCACGCGCGACTCCCAGGTGGCCGGAGGGGCAGGCAGCAGATGAGCGATCGACGCCGGGCGGCGGCCGAGGCGACGCCCTGGCATGCCCGGCTCGCGGCGTCGATGCGCAGCCGGCCGATCGGCTGGAGGGTCGGAGTTCCGGCTGTCTGCGTGTGCGCTGGCCTCCTCGCCACCACATCGATGATCAACGCCCACGGAACTGACCTTCGCGGCGGGCGGCATACCGACCTGATCGGCCTGGTGGGCGAGCAGCGCAGCGAAGTGCAGGATCTGCGGCGAACTGTCCGCGGGCTGCAGAGCCAGGTCGACGCGCTCAGCGAGCAGGTGCCGGGCGGGCAGTCGTCGCAGCTCACCCGTCAGCTGGCTGCGATCGCCGGGCCGGCCGGACTCGACGAGCTGCAGGGGCCGGGCGTGGTGATCGCCCTCGACGACGCGCCACGCGACGAGCCCGGGACCGGCGACGTCGACCCCAATCTCCTCGTGGTGCATCAGCAGGACATCCAGGCGGTCGTGAACGCACTGTGGGCCGGCGGCGCCGAAGGCATCACGCTGCAAGGGCAGCGGGTCGTCAGCACCACCGGCATCAAATGCGTCGGCAACACCGTCGTCCTGCAAGGCGTGCCGTACTCGCCGCCCTATCGGATCGCCGCCGTCGCGCTCCAGCAGCCCTTGGTCGGCCGCCCGCTGCACGACGGGCCACCAGAACTCACGCGGCCCGTCCAGCGTCGAGCCCGTGACGAAGAACGTGGCCGGCACGCCCAGCGCCCGCAGCT
>DATIOH010000222.1:0-2954 GCA_035473375.1 Nocardioidaceae bacterium
TAGCGGACCGAGCGCGATAGGCGAACGTGCTAGCCGACTCGCTCAGGCGAGCGTTACCCCCGCAGCGCGGATCTCGTCGAGCGCGGCGGTCGACGTCGCCGGCGCCACGCCCGCGATGAGATCGGCCAGGACGCCGGTCGCAAAGCCATGCGAAAGCGCGTCGAGCGCGGTCAACCGCACGCAATAGTCGGTAGCGAGACCGCAGATGTCGAGACTCGTCACCTCATGCGCGCGCAGCCAGTCCACGAGGGTGACGCCGTCTTCGGACACGCCTTCGAAACCGCTGTAGGCGGCCGCGAACTCGCCCTTCTTGAAGATTGCGTCGAACGGCTGTGGGTCGAGGTTGGGGTGAAACGCGGCGCCGTCGGAGCCGGCGACGCAGTGGCGTGGCCATGAGCGCTCGAAATCAGGCTCGTCGGCAAAGTGGTCTCCTGGCGAGACGTGGTGGTCCTGGGTCGCGACGACGACGTCGTAGGCACGGTCTGCAGGAGCGGCCTCCTGCCATGCGTGCAGAAGTCGGCCGATACGGAAGGCGACATCGGCACCGCCGGCAACTGCCAGGCTGCCGCCTTCGCAGAAGTCGTTCTGGACATCGACGACGATCAGAGCCGTGGCCATCGCACCTTCCTCTCGCGTCTTACGGTAGTCGTTGGGTCACGTCGCCGCGGTCCGCGACTTCTGTCGATTGGTCCGGCCCCGCGCGACCGTCATGTCACCATGTGCGCATGCAGGCGGAGGGGTCGGAGGCGGGGATCACGCGTCGCGGGCTGCTGATCGGAGCGGCCGGTGTCGGCGTCGTCGTTGCCGCAGGCGGGGTCGGCTATGCCGCGGTGCCGTCGCGGTGGAAGCAGCGCCTCGGCATCGGCGGCGAGGACTGGTTCATTCCCAACGCGCCCAAGGGTCAGTTCCACCTCGAGACAGTGCATTCGGACGCTCGCGGGACTGACGTCGAGCTCTTCACCGCGGTACCCGACGGGTATGGCGACGGTGCGGGACTGCCGGTCGTGATCGTGCTGCACGGCGGTACCGGTCGCCCGCACGACTACGAAGGCTTCGGTTTTCCGCAGTTCGTCACG
The DNA here is from genome assembly GCA_035473375.1 of Nocardioidaceae bacterium. Classification (GTDB taxonomy): domain Bacteria; phylum Actinomycetota; class Actinomycetes; order Propionibacteriales; family Nocardioidaceae; genus DATIOH01. Next base: position 1,077 of record DATIOH010000222.1, read on the forward strand.
CAGTCCGTCAGTGACGGCAACGAGCCGTTCGTTCTCGCCGGAGCCGACAGCGGCGTACTCGGCTGGCAGCCGTCGGGCAGCGACGATCCGCAGGCGATGGTGGTTGAGGAGATGCCGCAATGGCTGGCTGACCGCGGGTACGACGCCGATCGGCGCGTGCTGTGGGGCTGGTCGCTCGGCGGCCGCGGATCGCTGTTGTTGGCGGAGGCGTACCCCGACTATGCGCGCAGCGTCGCAGCGTTCAGTCCAGCGCTCCAGGATGGAGACAAGGCGTTCGACGGCGTCGAGGCGCTCGCCGACGTGCCGCTGGCGATCTGGTGCGGCACCGAGGACATGTTCTACGACAACGACCGCGCGTTCGTCGCCGCGCTGAGCCCGAAGCCCGAGATCGTGACGTACGCGCCAGGAGCCCACACGCGCTACTTCTGGAACAACCACACGCTCGAGGCGTTCAAGTTCTGCGCTGAGCACCTCTCCACCTAGCCCCAAAGTGGCTCCACTGTGGGTGGGCGGGACGGCCCCAGAGTGGCTCCACTTTGGGTGGGCGGGACGGCCCTAAAGTGGCTCCACTTTGGGTTGGGCCTGGGATCAGGCGCCTTCGTACTCGGTCGGGATGGCGGGCTCGCCCCGCTGCAATTGGTGCGACTCGGCGGGGAGCTCGGCGACGGCCTGGCGGTGGCGGTCGCGGGCGGCCATCAGCGGTTCCTGACCGATCACGTCGCCGTCGAGGACCAGCTCGCGCAGGAGCGGCCGGTCGTCTCCGTCGTCGGTCGGCCGGTGGCTGATTCCGATGACCTCGGCTTCGGCGACGCCGTCGGGACTCAGCCGTCGCAGCGCCCACTTTCGGCCGCCGACGGTCTCTTTGTGCGCGCTCCGTTTCGCGACGGGGGTCAGCGGGCCGCCAGCGGTCGTGGCTCGCGCGACCAGCTTGTAGACAAAGCCGGACGTCGGCGCGCCCGAGCCGGTGACCAGGGATGTGCCCACTCCGTAGCCGTCGACCGGCGCAGCCGCGAGTCCGGCGATCGCGAACTCGTCGAGGTCGCTCGTGACGATGATCCGTGTCTTCGCGGCGCCCAGGTCGTCAAGCTGGCGGCGAACCTCGTGGGCGAGTTCGGCGAGGTCACCTGAGTCGAGCCGGACGGCGCCTAGTTCGCTGCCCGCGACCTCGACGGCGAGCGCGACGGCCGTTCGTACGTCGTAGGTGTCGACGAGCAGCGTCGTGCTCGCTCCGAGGGACTCGACCTGCGCGACGAACGCGTCGCGCTCGGTGTCGTGCACCAGAGTGAATGCGTGGGCGGCCGTGCCTGCCGTCGGGACGCCGTAGTCGGCGCCTGCACGCAGGTTTGAGGTGGAGGCGAAGCCGGCGATATACGCCGCCCTTGCAGCCGCGACGGCCGACAGCTCGTGGGTGCGCCGCGAGCCCATCTCGATACACGGGCGACCGTCGGCGGCGAGAATCATCCGCGACGCGGCCGACGCGATCGCCGAGTCGTGGTTGTAGATCGACAGAAGCAGCGTCTCGAGCACGACCGCCTCGGCGAAGCCCGCCTCGACGATCAGGATCGGGCTGCCCGGGAAGTAGGCGTCGCCCTCTCCGTAGCCCCAAGCGCACCCGGTGAAGCGATAGGCCGCGAGCCACTCGAGGGTCGGACCGTCGACGAGCGAGTGCGAGCGGAGAAATTCGAGGTCGTCGTCATCGAAGGAAAAGTCGGCGAGCACTTCGAGTGCCCGGCCGACGCCGGCGACGATGCCGTATCGCCGCCCGTCCGGTAGTCGCCGACCGTAGAGCTCGAAGACGGTCGGTCGGTCGGCCGTGCCGTTGCGGAGGGCCGCCTGCACCATCGTCAGCTCGTACTGGTCGGTGAGCAATCCCGTGGT
>DATIOH010000223.1:0-3039 GCA_035473375.1 Nocardioidaceae bacterium
GATCGAGCCTGCGCGTCTGGATCGACGCGCCGAAATGGGTCCTCGCGATGGGCGTGTGTGCGAGCAGTGGCGGCATGTTCAACAACTACGCGATCGTGCAGGGCGTCGACCACGTCGTGCCCGTCGACATGTACCTGCCCGGCTGCCCTCCGAGGCCCGAGATGCTGATCGACGCGATCCTCAAGCTGCACGCCGACATTCAGCACGGCACACTGGGCGCCAACCGCGCCGCCGAGATCGAGGCCGGCGAGCAGGCCGCGCTCACCGCCCCCCCGACCGGCGACATGACCGGACTTCTGCGATGAGCCCCGACGACAAGGGCGACAAGCCGACCGACGCCGAGGGCACGGCCGAGGAGCGCAACCTCGCCGCTGCCAACGAGGCGTCCGGCAAGCCGGTCGCGCCCGGCACCGAGCAAGACAAGCCCGAGGCCGCCGAGAAGGGCCTCACCACCAGCGAGGACCCCGGTCCGCTGCGCCAGCAGGAGCTCGACGTCGTCGACGTTCGCCGCGGCATGTTCGGCGTGCGCGACAGCGGAGACACCTCCGGCTACGGCGGGCTCGTCAGCGTCGTCGCCATGCCCGGCGCCACCAGTGCTCCCTATGGCGGCTGGTTCGACGAGGTCGCCCAGCGCCTCGACGAGACGGTCGCGGCGAGCGGTGTGTCCGACGCGGTCTCGAAGGTCGTGGTGCACCGTGGCGAGATCACCTTCCATGTCGCGCGCGAGCACCTGCTCACGGTGATGCAGAACCTCCGCGACGACGCCGCGTTGCGGTTCGAGTTCTGCAGCGGCGTCAGCGGAGTGCACTTCCCGCACGACGAGGGCGAGGAGCTGCACGCCGTCTACCACCTGTTGTCGATGACCCACAACCGCCGGATCCGCGTCGAGGTCACCTGCCCCGACGCCGACCCCCACATCCCGTCGGTCGTCTCGATCTACCCGACCAACGACTGGCACGAGCGCGAGACATACGACTTCTTCGGAATCGTGTTCGACGGGCACCCCGCGCTGACGCGTATCGAGATGCCCGACGACTGGCCGGGTCACCCGCAGCGCAAGGATTATCCGCTCGGCGGCATTCCCGTCGAGTACAAAGGCGCCACGATCCCGCCACCCGACGAGCGGAGGGCGTACAACTGATGACCGACACGCAGTCAGACCTGCACGACGCCGATCCGTATGCCACCGAGCAGGACACCACGTCCGGCAAGGTCTTCACGGTCACCGGCCAAGACTGGGACTCGATCCTCGAAGGCATCGACGCCGACTCCGACGAGCGCATCGTCGTCAACATGGGTCCGCAGCATCCGTCGACGCACGGCGTGCTGCGGCTGATCCTCGAGCTCGACGGCGAGACCGTCACCGAGTGCCGCACGGGTATCGGCTACCTCCACACCGGCATCGAGAAGAATATGGAGTACCGGTCGTGGGTGCAGGGCGTGACGTTCTGCACGCGCGCCGACTACCTCGCGCCGTTCTACAACGAGACGGCGTACTGCATGGCCGTCGAGCGGCTGCTCGACGTCGAGGACGACATCCCCGAGAAGGCGCAGGTCATGCGCGTCCTCTTGATGGAGCTCAACCGCATCTCGTCGCACCTGGTCTGCATCGCCACCGGCGGCATGGAGATCGGCGCGCTCACGGTGATGACCATCGGCTTCCGCGAGCGCGAGTTGGTTCTTGACCTGTTCGAGTTGATTACCGGCCTGCGCATGAACCACGGCTTCATCCGTCCCGGCGGAGTCGCGCAAGACATGCCGCCCGGCGCACTCGAGAAGCTGCAGGAGTTCATGCGGCTGATGAAGAAGCGGCTGCCCGAGTATGCCGCGCTCTGCAACGAGAACCCAATCTTCAAGGGCCGGCTCGTCGACGTCGGCTACCTCGACCTCGCCGGGTGCCTCGCACTGGGAGCCACGGGCCCGATCCTCCGGGCCACCGGCTACGACTGGGACCTTCGCAAGAAGCAGCCCTACTGCGGCTACGAGACCTACGACTTCGACGTCCCCACCCGCGACAGTTGCGACAGCTACGGCCGGTTCCGAATCCGCCTCGATGAGATGTGGGAGTCGCTGCGCATCGTCGAGCAGTGCGCCGAGCGCCTGCAGGGCCTCGAGGGATCGCCGGTGATGATCGGCGACAAGAAGATCGGCTGGCCAAGCCAGCTCGCGGTCGGGTCCGACGGCATGGGCAACTCGCTCGACCACATCCGCCACATCATGGGCGAGTCGATGGAGGCGCTGATCCACCACTTCAAACTGGTCACCGAGGGATTCAGAGTGCCCGCCGGACAGACCTACGTCGCGATCGAGTCGCCCCGTGGCGAGCTCGGCTGCCACCTTGTCTCCGACGGCGGCACCCGGCCCTACCGGGCGCATTTCCGAGACCCGTCATTCGCCAACCTGCAGTCGGCGCCGGCGATGAGCGAGGGCGGCATGGTCGCCGACGTCATCGTCGCGGTCGCGAGCATCGACCCGGTGATGGGCGGTGTCGACCGGTGACCACACAGATCACCGAGCAGACGCTCACCGAGCTGCACGACCTCGCCGGCCGCTATCCGCAAGCGCGGTCCGCCCTGCTGCCGATGCTGCATCTGGTGCAGAGCGTCGAGGGCTACGTGACGCCCGAGGGCATCGAGGCCTGTGCCGAGATCCTTGGTCTCACCGCCGCTGACGTTGCGGGGGTCGCGACGTTCTACACGATGTACAAGCGGCGCCCGGTCGGCGACTACCACGTCGGCGTATGCACCAACACACTGTGCGCGGTGATGGGCGGCGACGCGATCTTCGAGCGGCTCAAGGAGCATCTCGACGTCGGCAACGACGAGACGACGGTGCCGGCCGACGACGACGAGCGCACGATCACGCTCGAGCACATCGAGTGCAACGCGGCGTGCGACTACGCCCCGATGATGACGGTCAACTGGGAGTTCATGGACAACCAGACGCCGGCGAGCGCGGTCGAGTTGGTCGACCGGCTGCGGGCCGGCGAAGAGGTCCCGTCGACGCGCGGCGCGCGGTTGTGCACATGGCGCGAGGCCG
>DATIOH010000224.1:0-6474 GCA_035473375.1 Nocardioidaceae bacterium
CTCGGGCGCATTCTCCGGCTGGCCCACGTGAGCCTGACGGTCGCGGGCCGCACCGATGCGGGCGTTCATGCGCGCGGCCAAGTCGCCCACGTCGACATCGCGACGTCGACCCTCGACACCTTGCCCGCGAGCCGGCTGGCCGGGCGATTGGCGCGACTGCTCCCCGAAGACGTGCGCGTGGCACGAGTCGAACTGGCTCCCGACGGTTTCGACGCGCGTTTCTCGGCGATCTGGCGGCGCTATGCGTACCGGATCGTCGACGACCCGGCCGCGGCCGATCCGCTGGGCCGGCACATGGTCCTTCCGTGGCCCCGCAGACTCGACGCCGCAGCGATGCACTCGGCTGCCCGGCCGCTTCTCGGCGAGCACGACTTCGCGGCGTTCTGTCGACGTCGTGAGGGTGCGACCACGGTGCGTGCACTCATCGATCTCGACGTCACCCGCGATGGCCACGAGGTCGGTGTGCAGGTGCGAGCCGACGCCTTCTGCCACTCGATGGTCCGCTCGCTTGTCGGCGCGCTGGTCGCTGTCGGCGAAGGTCGGCGCGACGTCGGGTGGCCGCGCGACGTGCTCGCGCACGGGGTCCGCGACTCGGGCGTGACCGTACTGCCCCCGCGAGGCCTGACCCTCGAGGAGGTCGGCTATCCCGACCCCGACGCCCTCGCCGCCCGCGCCGCCACGACTCGATCGATCCGGACGCTGTCGTGAGCGATCACTACTTCTCGGCCGATCCCGGCTCCCCGGAGCGCCGTCAGTCGGTCGAGGTCACCGTGTGGGGCCGTCGCATGTCACTGACGTCGGCGAGCGGAGTCTTCTCAGCCGGCCGCCTCGACCTCGGCACCGGCGTCTTGCTGCGAACGGTCGAGCCGCCGACCACGCCGGGCCGATTCCTCGACCTCGGCTGCGGCTACGGCGTCATCGCATGCGCGCTCGCGCTCGCATCCGACCAGGCGGAGGTGTGGGCCGTCGACGTCAACGAGCGCGCCCTCCGGCTCTGCGGTGAGAACGCAGCCGCGCTCGGCGTCGACGATCGAGTGCGTGCGGTCGCGCCGAGTGCCGTTCCCGAGGACATCGAGTTCGACGAGATCTGGTCGAACCCGCCGATCCGCATCGGCAAGAGCGCCTTGCACGATCTCTTGCTCGAGTGGCTGCCGCGATTGACACCGGGCGGCCATGCCAACCTCGTGGTCGGGCGAAACCTCGGTGCGGACTCGTTGCAGCGCTGGCTCGACGACCAGGGCTATCGGTGCCAGCGGCGTGCGTCGGCGAAGGGCTTCCGCGTGCTACGGGCGACGCGGGCGTCGGACCGGTAGTGCCGCGACGCGGCTAGTCCGCGGCGATGCGGGTGGGGCGCTGCTGCAACTCGCCACCGCAGTTCGGACAGCGACCGGCCAGCGGGCCGTCGGCGCACGAACGGCACCAGGTGCACTCGTGGGAGCAGATCATCGCCTGATCTGAGTCGGCCCGCAGCGGGGTTTCGCATCGCTCGCACGACGACCGCATTTCGAGCATGCGGCCACTATCCAACGCGGATGAACACGTTGTCGATGCGGCCGTTGAACTGATCGGAGGCCCCGTTGATGACACCTTGCCTGGCAAGCTTTCCGCCGATGCTGACCGGGACGGTCCGGGTCACGGGCGACACGACCCCGATCGTGCCGCTGACCGACTGTCGGAGACTCGTCGGCACGCCGTCGTCCCACCTCGTGACGACGATCGTCAGCTGGTCGTCCTGCCGGGAGCACTGCACGCGATACCAGGTGCCAGGCACCGGATGAACCGACGACGACACCGCCACCGCCCCCAACGACCCCTTCACGCGGCACGTCACGATCCGATGGTCGAGCTGGATCTTGTACTGCGCCTGCTGGTTGAACAGTCCGCGCTGGATCAGGTTGTCGCCGTTATCGCGTCCGCCCGGCCCGGCGTCCTCGGAGAGTGCGTCGAGATTGAAGTCGGCTCCGAACCGGAAGGGCTGAAGGCCGGGGTCGAGGTTGTCGGTTCCACGACGGTCGACGACTTGGATCACGGCATGCGGAGCAGCCGGGTCGCTGTTGTATCGGGGATACCGGACCGCCCGGTCGGACGCCGGATCGATCCGTGGTCGCGCATCGAGCAGGGCTCCGCCGCCGTCGGTCACCACCGATATATGCAGGACCGCGCTCCCGGAGTTGACGAAGCTCGTATAGCCGCCGACCGGGGCAGCCTGCTCGATGTCGAGCTCGAGCTGACGGGGAGGAGCCTTAGGCGTCCTCGCAGGCTCCTGTGCCGCGTGTGCGACCGTGCTGACACCGCCCAGACTCAGGGCGGCCGCCAGCGACAGCACAAGGCACGCGGCAGTCGCGCTGGCGCGGCCCGCGCGGGCGGAGCGCATACGAAGGACACGTGACATTGCTGCGGTTGACTCCCCGATCGGCGCGACGCAAATGATGGTGTTGAACAGCGATTTTCAGGTGTACCAGGAGATCGTAGGCGGCGTGGTCAAGACGGGTTGCCCAGTCGGCGAAAGTCTCCGGCCCGTCACGCTCAGGTACGCGGCCGTCGCGCAGCCGCACGGCCGTCGTCGGCTGGTCGTAGCAACCCCGGTCGCCGGGAGCCGCGTGGGCCGGGCTAGACGCCTGCAGAACGGGCATGGTGCCCTCACGAACTAGTGTTCTCGACAGAGGGTCTCAGGAGGTGGACGTCATGAGTGCTGGGGTCGAGGAAAAGACCGAGGTCGACGTCGTCGTCGTCGGATTGGGCCCCGGCGGCGAGGCGCTTGCGGCGGGCCTCGCTCGAGAGGGGCTCGCGGTTGTCGCCGTCGACGAGCGTCTCGTCGGCGGGGAGTGTCCTTACTTCGGCTGTGTGCCGAGCAAGATGATGATCCGCGGCGCGGATCTGCTGGCGGAGGGTCGTCGCATCCCCGGCATGGCCGGCAGCAGCGTCATCGAGGCGGATTGGACTCCGGTCGCCAAACGGATCGCCGAGGAGGCGACCGACAACTGGAACGACCAGGTCGCCGTCGACCGCCTCGTCGACGCCGGCGTCGAGTTCGTCCGGGGGCACGCGCGTCTGGCGGGGGAGCGCACGGTCGAGGTCGGCGGCCGCCTCTTCACGGCAAGGCGAGGGGTGGTGCTCAACACCGGCACGGCACCGGGCGTGCCGCCGATCGACGGGCTGGCGGACGCGCCGTACTGGACCAACCGCGACGCTGTGCAGCTCACGAATCTCCCGGCGTCGTTGATCGTGATCGGCGGCGGCGCGATCGGCTGCGAGCTGAGTCAGGCGTTCAGCCGATTCGGCGTCTCGGTGACGGTGCTGGAGGGAGCCGACCGGATTCTGGCTCTCGAGGAGCCGGAGGCGAGTCGAGTGGTGTCCGAGGCGTTCGGTCGCGACGGCATCCAGGTACTCGAGGGCGTCTCGATCACATCGGTCGAGTACGCCGACGGCCGATTTGCCGTGCGGCTGGGCGACGGCGCAGAGGTCGCGGCCGACAAGCTGCTCGTGGCCGCCGGACGATCGCCCAACCTCTCCGACATCGGGCTTGAGTCCGTCGGGCTCGACCCGACCGCGCGAACGATCGACACCGATGATCAGATGCGCGCGGCTGACGGCTTGTGGGTGATCGGCGACATCACGGGCAAGGGTGCGTTCACGCACATGTCGATGTACCAGTCGGCGATCGCGACCGCGTCGATCCTCGGCCGCGAGGGCGGTCCGCGGGCGGAGTATCACGCCGTTCCGCGGGTGACCTTCACCGACCCTGAGGTCGGGGCGGTCGGCATGACGGAGAAGCAGGCGCGTGACAACGGCCTCGACGTCCGTACGGGATTCGTCGACATCGCGACATCGACGCGGGGATGGATCCACAAGGTCGGCAACGAGGGCTTCATCAAACTCGTCGAGGACGCGAGCCGGGGCGTGCTGGTCGGTGCGACCTCCGCTGGCCCTAACGGTGGCGAGATCCTGGCCGGGCTCGCGGTCGCCGTCCATGCTGGAGTGCCGACCGATCGACTGCGCGCGATGATCTATGCGTACCCGACGCTTCACCGGGCGATCGAGACGGCATTGAGCGACCTGGCGGCCTAGCGGGCGGGGCCCCCGAAAACGGGGTGCGCGGCGGACCGCACCGCAGGCATCATGAGGCGTTCGCCAGCCGCCGGGCCGGGGCGACCAGAAGAGAGGACGCGTCGTGGGCCACGTGGACGTCGCCGGTGTGCGGTTTGAGCTGCCGGACGGCCGGGTGCTGCTCGACGACGTGTCGTTTCGCGTGGGCGAAGGCGCCAAGGTGGCGCTCGTCGGCGCCAATGGAGCCGGCAAGACGACGCTGCTGCGCATCGTGACCGACGACCTCGATCCCCACGCCGGCGCCGTGACGAGGTCTGGCGGGCTCGGCGTGATGCGCCAGCTCGTCACCCAGGGAAATGAAGGCTGGACGATCCACGACCTGCTGCTGTCGGTCGCACCGCCCCGCGTGCGCGCAGCCGCCGCTCACGTCGCCGCCGCCGAGCTGGCGATGATGGACGCCGACGACGAGAAGACTCAGATGAAGTACGCCGAGTCGCTGTCCGAGTGGGCCGACGCGGGCGGTTACGACATCGAGGTGCTGTGGGACGTCTGCACCGTGCAGGCGCTGGGAATCGCGTACGACAAGGCGAAGTACCGCCCGCTGACGACGTTGAGCGGCGGAGAGCAGAAGCGCCTCGTGCTCGAGGCGCTGCTTCGCAGCCCCGACGACGTCTTGCTGCTCGACGAGCCCGACAACTTTCTCGATGTGCCGGGCAAGCAGTGGCTCGAGGAGCGGCTTCGCGAGTCCCCGAAGACCGTTCTGTTCGTCAGCCATGACCGCGAGCTGATGAACAACGTCGCCACCCGAGTGGTCACCGTCGAGCTGGGCGGTGCCGGCAACACCGTCTGGACGCATCCGGGCGGCTTCGCGACGTACCACGACGCACGCCGCGACCGGTTCGCCAGACTCGAGGAGCTGCGCAAGCGGTGGGACGAGGAGCACGCGAAGATCAAGGCACTCGTCGTCATGTATCGGCAGAAGGCGTCGTACAACGCCGACATGGCATCGCGACTCCAGGCCGCGGTCACTCGGCTGCGCAAGTTTGAGGAGAAGGGTCCGCCGGAGGGCCAGCCGCGCGAGCAGAACGTCAAGATGCGGCTCAAGGGCGGTCGGACCGGCAAGCGGGCGCTCGTCTGCCAACAGCTTGAGTTGACCGGGCTGATGAAGCCGTTCGACCTCGAGGTCTGGTACGGCGAGCGGGTCGCGGTGCTGGGCTCGAACGGCTCAGGCAAGTCGCACTTCCTGCGACTGCTTGCCGCGGGCGGCTCCGATCCCGACGTCGAGCACCGGCCGGTCGGCGAGAGCAGGATCAAGCCCGTCGACCACACAGGCCGGGCCAAGCTCGGTGCGCGCGTACGGCCGGGATGGTTCGTGCAGACCCACGAGCATCCTGAGCTGATCGGTCGCACCCTGCTCGAGATCCTGCACCGCGGCGACAAGCATCGCGACGGGATGCCCCGCGAGCAGGCCGCCCGGGCACTCGACCGGTACGAGCTGGCGATCGCGTCGGAGCAGAAGTTCGAGTCACTGTCTGGTGGGCAGCAGGCCAGGCTGCAGATCCTGCTGCTGGAGTTGTCGGGCGCGACCATGCTGCTTCTCGACGAGCCGACCGACAATCTCGACGTCGAGTCTGCCGAGGCTCTCGAAGAAGGCCTGGAGAGCTTCGACGGAACGGTCGTCGCCGTCACCCACGACCGCTGGTTCGCCCGCGGCTTCGACCGCTTCTTCGTGTTCGGCGCCGACGGCTCGGTCTACGAGTCCGACGAGCCGGTGTGGGACGAGGGCCGCGTCGTCCGGGCCCGCTAACGCGCGAAACGCCAGGCGTGGTTGCGCGAAACGCCAGGCGTGGTTGCGCGAAACGCCAAGGAGGGTTCTCCCGGTCAACCACGATTGGCGACTCGGGCAACCATCCCTGGCGTTTCGCGGGTCGGCCGGGAGAGACGAGGCGAGGGGATGTCGCGTCTGCCCGGCCGACGTTGGTGGAACGGTGCTTACGCTTAGCGGACCACGACGTGCTCGCAGCCGCGGATGACGTCGTTCGGGTCGTCGGCGAAGTAGTAGACGAGCCGGTCGTCTCCGGGGCCGCAGTTGATCGTGTCGACCAACCCGTCGGCCTGGGTCCGCAGCCGATCGTCGCCGACACCGGCGTGAACATCGTCGCGGCCGTTCGCGAAGCCGAGGAAGTCGTTGCCGCCCCCGGCGATCAGTGTGTCGTTGTCGGCCGGACCAGACGGGTCCTCTGTGAACTCGGTGCCGATGTTGTCGGTCAGCATGTCGTTGCCCGCGCCGCCGACGAGCGCATCGCCCCCAGAGCCGCCTTCCAACTGGTCGCGCCCGGCGCCGCCCTTGAGTGTGTCGGCCCCGACGCCGCCCTCGAGGCCGTCGTTTCCGGCCAGCCCACGGATCGTGTCAGCGCCGCGAAGCCC
>DATIOH010000225.1:0-4430 GCA_035473375.1 Nocardioidaceae bacterium
GACAAGGTCGTCTCGTTCGCCGGGTTCGCGCCTGCCGACGCTCCCCGCTTCGTTGTCTATGTCGTCGTTCAGCAGCCACGCGAGGGCTGGGGCGGCGGCACGACCGGCGGTCCCGTCTTCCACGACCTGATGTCGGCAGCCCTGGCGAAGTACGGCGTGCCCCCGACCGGCCGCCACGAGCCCGCGCTGCCGATCACGTGGTGAGCGCGGATAGCCTCGGCAGGTGGCACCGGACGGATCGACTGCAGGGGCGGTGGCTCGGCCGACCCATGTCGACCCAGTTCCGCTGAGCGACGTCGCTTCCCGGCTCGGCGCCGCGGCGGATCTCCCGTCCGTCGACGTGACCGGTCTGACGGCGTCATCGAGTCTCGTGCAGCGCGGCGACCTCTACGCGGGTCTGCCGGGGGCGCGGACTCACGGAGCCCGATTTGCCGAGGTGGCTCGTGACGCCGGCGCCGTCGCGATTCTCACCGACGCCGACGGTGCCGAGCTCGCTGCCTCATCGGGCTTGCCGACCGTCGTGGTGGGCGAGCCGCGCAGGATCCTCGGCTCGGTCGCTGCACAGGTGTACGGACGGCCAGCCGACGCGTTCACGCTCATCGGCGTCACCGGCACCCAGGGCAAGACGACGGTCACGCACCTGATCGCGGCCGGAGCCGCAGCGGCCGGCCGCATTACTGCGGTGATCGGCACGAACGGCGCATCAATCGCGGGCGAGCCGCTCAGCAGTGTCCTGACGACGCCGGAGGCGCCGGAACTGCACGCGCTGTTCGCGGTCATGCGCGAGCGCGGCGTCGACGTGTGCGCCATCGAGGTGTCGAGCCACGCGCTGGTGATGGGCCGAGTCGACGGCGTGGTCTTCGACCTCGGCGTCTTTACGAATCTCGGTCGGGATCACCTCGACTTCCACCGCGACATGGACGACTACTTCGAGGCGAAGGCGCAGCTGTTCGCGCCGGATCGGAGTCGCCGCGCGCTGGTGAGCATCGACGACGCCTGGGGGCTGCGGCTCGCCATCGACGCACGCCTCGAGACACAGACCTACTCGGCCGACGATGCCGTCGCCGACTGGGTCGGCGTGCTCGACGTCGCCGAGTCGACGCCGCATCAGACGGTGTTCTCGCTGCGCGGACCGCGCGGGCTCGGTCTGCGCGCCGCCGTGGCGATGGCCGGTGCGTTCAACGTCGCGAACGCGGTCGCGGCGATCGCGGCGTGTGCGGCCGTCGGCGTCGATCCCGAAGACGCCGCTCGCGGGATTGCGGCCGTCGGGTCGGTGCGCGGCCGGATGGAGGTCGTGTCGGGCGACCGGCCGTTCTCGGTCGTCGTCGACTACGCCCACAAGCCCGATGCCGTCGTCGCGGCGCTCGATGCGTTGCGTTCGGTGACGCGCGGGAGGCTGCTCATCGTCATCGGCGCGGGCGGCGATCGCGATCGGGGAAAGCGTCCGCTGATGGGCAAGGCGTCGGCGGAGCGTGCCGACGTCGTCGTCGTGACCGACGACAATCCGCGCAGCGAGGATCCGGCAGAGATCCGATCCGAGATCCTCGCGGGCGCGAGGGGCGCGGCGACAGCCGCCGACATCCGCGAGGTCGGCGACCGTGCTGACGCGATCGAGGCGGCGCTGCGCGAGGCTGCGCCGGGCGACACGGTGCTGATCGCGGGCAAGGGCCACGAGGCCGGCCAGGAGATCGGCGACAGAGTCCTGCCGTTCGACGACCGCGCGACAGCCCTCGCGGTGCTCATGCGCCTCGACGAGGAGCGGCCGGCCCCGTGATCGCCATGACGCTGGCCGACATCGCGGCGGTCGTCGGCGGCGAGGTCTACGCCGACGACGCGAACGCCGTCGTGACCGCACCTGCATTCCGCGACTCGCGCGCCGTCGAACCGGGCGGCCTCTTCGTCGCCATCGAGGGGGAGCGGGTCGACGGACACGACTATGCCGCGCAAGCCGTGAAGGACGGCGCCGTCGCGGCGCTCGTGCGGCACCGGGTCGAGGCTCCGTGCGTCGTCGTGGCCGACCCCGTCGTCGCCCTTGGACAGCTTGCCGCCCATGTCCGCTCCGCGCTTCACGACGTCGTCGTGGTCGGCATCACCGGGTCGCAGGGCAAGACGAGCACCAAAGACCTAATCGGCCAGGTTCTGGAGGCCGCCGGTCCGACGGTCGCGACCACCGGCTCGCTCAACAACGAGATCGGCACTCCGCTGACGGTGCTCCGCGCCGGCCCGTCGACCCGGTTCCTGGTGGTCGAGATGGGGGCGCGAGGGCGGGGCCACATCCACTACCTGTCGAGCATGGCGAAGCCGTCGATCGGGACCGTGCTGAACGTCGGCGTCGCGCACATCGGCGAGTTCGGCAGCAAGGCCGACATCGCCGTCGCCAAGGGAGAGCTCGTCGAGGACCTGCCGTCGTCCGGAGTCGCCGTCCTCAATCGCGACGACCCGCTGGTCGACGCAATGCGAACCCGGACGGCCGCCCGTGTCTTGACCTTCGGCACGGCGCCCGACGCGGACGTGCGGGTCGTCGATCCGTACCTCGACGACGATGGCCACATCTCCTTCACGCTCGAGGTCGACGGCCGGCGGCACCACCTCGACCTTGCTCTCGTCGGCCTGCACCAGGCGTCGAACGCTGCGGCTGCCGCGGCGACGGCTCTGGCCTGCGGGCTGAGCATCGAGACGGTCGTCCGTGCGCTGGCAACGGCGGAGACGAGATCGCGCTGGCGGATGGAGCTCGTTGAGACGCCCGCAGGTGTGCTCGTTCTCAACGACGCCTACAACGCGAACCCCGACAGCATGCGCGCAGCGCTCCACACCCTCGCCGACCTCGGCAGCCGTCGCCCTGGAAGCCGGACAGTCGCCGTGCTTGGGGAGATGCTCGAGCTAGGCGACGCTGCCGACGACGAGCACGACGCACTCGGTCGCCTGGCCGCGTCGCTCGGGATCGACGTGCTCGTCGTCGTCGGCGAGTCCGCGCGCACCCTCCACGCCGGTGCTGTCGCGATGCCGGGCTGGGGCGGCGAGGCGCTGTGGGCGTCCGACGTCGACGTGGCGAGCGCGACCGTTGCAAGTGTGGTGCGACCGGGTGACATCGTCCTTGTGAAAGCATCGCGAGCGGTGGGCCTCGAACGAGTCGCGGAGGCCCTCGTCAGGACGAGCCCGTGACGGGCTGCGAACGGGAGGCGGGCCGATGAGGGCGCTGCTGCTGGCGGGCGGGCTCTCGCTGCTCGGCACGCTGCTCGGCACTCGTTGGGCGATCACGCTCCTGGTGCGCAAGAACTACGGACAGCCGATCCGCGACGACGGGCCGACGTCGCACCACACCAAGCGCGGCACGCCGACCATGGGCGGCGTCGTCATCATGCTGTCGGTCCTGTTCGGCTACTTCGGCGCCAAGCTCGTCCTGCGCGACCACATCTCCACCTCCGCTCTCCTGTTGCTGTTCCTCTTCGTCGGACTCGGCGCCGTCGGCTTCGTCGACGACTACATCAAGATCTCCAAGCAGCGCAGCCTCGGTCTTCGGACCAAGGCGAAGGTCGGCGGGCAGACGCTGGTCGCGGTCGTGTTCGGCTATCTGTCTCTGCAGTTCGAGGACGACCGCGGAAACTCACCGGCATCGCAGGCCGTGTCGTTCATCCGCGTGTTCCCATGGGGAACCTTGCCGGTGATCGTCGTCGTGGTGTGGGTGCTGATCATGGTTGCGGGCACCAGCAACGCTGTGAACCTCACCGACGGGCTCGACGGCCTCGCCACCGGGAGCTCGACCATGGTCTTCGGCGCGTACACGCTGATCGGCATCTGGCAGAACAATCAGTTCTGCCCGATAACCCCTGGTCCGACCTGCTACGACGAGATCCGCGACCCGCTCGATCTGGCCGTCGTGGCGGCGGCGCTTGCGGGCGCCTGTTTCGGATTTCTTTGGTGGAACGCGGCGCCGGCGAAGATCATCATGGGCGACACCGGTTCCCTGTCGCTCGGCGGAGCCATGGCGGGCCTCGCCATCATGACGCGGACCGAGCTGCTGTTGGTCGTGCTCGGCGGGCTGTTCGCCGTGATCACGCTGTCGGTGATCCTTCAAGTCGGCGTCTTCAAGCTGACGAAGGGGAAGCGGCTGTTCCGCATGGCTCCGCTCCAGCATCACTTCGAGCTGCTCGGGTGGGCCGAGGTCACCATCGTGATCCGGTTCTGGATCATCTGCGGGATCTGCGTCGCCACCGGGCTCGGGATCTTCTATGCGCAGTGGGTCCTCGGCGCGTGAGCGCGAGCGGCCCGCGATGAGCGCGTCCCGCCCTGACTGGCTGGGCGGCGCCCGACGCGACTCGCCGTGGGATCAGGCGCGGGTGGCGGTCGCCGGCATCGGAGTCGCACTCGGGCTCGCACAGTTTCCGCGCCAGGACGAATGGGGCATCGATACCGCCGCGATCCAACGCTGG
>DATIOH010000226.1:0-5790 GCA_035473375.1 Nocardioidaceae bacterium
ACCCGATGATCGAACCCTGCCACTCGATGGGTACTGCGATCGTGGCATGGAGGCGCGCACGATCGGCAGGGGCGACGTGCCCACCGCGGACCTCGGAGTAGGAGTCGAACAGGACGGGTCCGCGGCGCGCGACAACCGCTCCCGTCGTCCCCTCCGTCAGCGGGAACACGTGGCCCGTCTGGCACTCGACGCCGAGGTCGGCCTCTTTGCGATAGGTTCCGGCCGCCTCGTCGACAGTGCAGATCGAGCCGGCTCCAGCACCGAGGAGGTTCACCGCCCGCCGAAGGATCCGCTCCAGGAGGGGCTGCAGGGTGAACTGTCCGGCAAGGTCTTCGACTGCGCCCGTCAGGGCGTCAACGGGATCGCGAGTGCTCAGACCGGAGAACCCGTCTACGTCGGCGACGTCGGGTCCTCTCGATCGCCGTGCCTGGTCGTCCATCTCGCCTCCGCCTCAGACCACGTCGTCCGTCCGCGTCCAGCTCGGGCCAGCTCGGGGCTAGAGCCCATCTCGATCCTAGGCGGGCCGGATCGTCGTTGCCGAGTCGTCGGATCTAGGAGGACGTCGCTCCGCTGTTGGACGCCGCGAGAAGGTGACCGCCATCCCGTCGCAGTGACGCTGTCCGGCGGAAATCTCTACACTCCCCAGGAGAGCACGCACCCACACCACGACTGTTGGGAGCCCAGCATGCCATTGCTCAAGACTTCGCTACTCGCAGTACCCGTTCTCGTTGCGGGCCTGGTGGTGGCTGCGCCGCCGAGCGATGCCGGACCCACCACCCCGGAGATCTGGAAGGTCGTGTCGGTCGATCAAGTCGGCTGCACGGACGGCGCCTTCACCATGACCGTGAGGTTCGCCAATCTGGATATGACCGGCGGCTACACCGCGCACACCATGGTCACCGGCGGCGGCAAGACCTACATGAACGAGGACGCCGGCAGCCCGCCGAACGGCACTGAGGATTGGAGCTTCTACAACCAGTTCAGCTATGGCCCCACGCCTCACCAAGGCACCTGGCCGATCCCCCACAACCTCGACCTGCGGGCTGATTTCCGGCTTGAGCGACCCAAGGGAACGGTCCTGTACTCGTGGTCGCTCGCGATCGACGGCTGTCACACCGGGAACATTCTGTACGACGGCCCGACGTCGGCCGACGTCGACGCCGACAACGTGCCGGTTCCGCGAGATCGCTGCCCGAAGGTCAAGGGCCTCGGCCAGCCGAACGGATGTCCGCTGGTCGGCCGCCGCCTCACCCTTTCGTACAGCGACAGAGCTGCGAAGTTCCACGGCACCCTGCTCGCACCGCGCGGCCCGAAGCTGGCGCGCCACCAGAGCGTGACCGTCTGGCTGGCCCGCAGCGGGCCCGACCTGCGGATCGGCAAGGACCTGACCGACCGCCGTGGCAAGTACGTCGTCGCGAAGGTCGCCGCGGACGCTCGCTACTACGCCACGGCGCCGCCCGTCCTGAAGCCGTCGGCCGGCAAGGCAGAGAAGGAGAAGTCCCGCAGTATTCACGCTCCCTGACGGGAGGAGGATGCGACTCGGGCGGTCTTCACAGAGATCGCACCGAGTCCGCACAGCGTCTGCACTTGTCGCAGAGCTTTCCTTCGAGGAACACACAGCAATCTCGAAGGAGCGGCGATGAGCCACGACGAGCACACGACGAGCGACAACCATGGACCCGACGGCCCCGAACCGACCTCCAGCCCGGCAGGCTGGCCTGCCGAGGCCTCGGACCCACCGACGCCCCATGACGATGCGACGACAGTCGACGGCAGCGGGGCTCACAGACCTCGACGCGCGCTCGGACTCGCCGCAGCCGCTGTCGCGGGGACGCTCATCGTCGGCGGAGCGGGAGCCGGCATCGGGATTGCGTGGGACAACAGTCGCACCGCGGGCACGGACACCACGGCGGCGAGCGGCGAGCTCGGACCGACGGCCCGATCGCCCTTCGGCAACGCGGTCATCCCTCCGGGAAGCGGTGGATCGATCTTCGGTGGCTTGCCCGGGAACGCCTTGCGCGACGGTCTCGGCACCTCGGCCACGCTGAAGAACGCGACCACCGGGCAACTCACCGGGTTGGTCCGCATCGTGTCGACGGTCGACTTCGGAGCCGGCAAGGCGATGGGAACGGGGCTGGTGCTGTCGTCCGACGGCGAGGTCGTCACCAACCACCATGTGGTTGCCGGCGCGACGGCCATCCGGGTGACGGTCGCATCGACTGGCCAGACGTACACGGCGACGGTCGTCGGCGCGGACGCGAAAGACGACGTCGCCGTTCTGCAGCTGCAGAACGCGACCGGACTCCAGACCGCACCGCTGGCGACGAGCGCGGCCCACGTGGGCGATGCTGTGACCGCCGTAGGCGACGCCGACGGGCGCCACCGACTCAGCGCCGTCAGCGGGACCGTCACGGCATTGCGGCAGGCGATCACGACCCGGAGCGACGAGACGACTTCCGGCGAGCGGCTCAAGGGCATGATCGAGATCGACGCCGATGTCATCTCCGGAGACTCCGGCGGAGCGACACTGAACTCTGCCGGCCAAGTCGTCGGCATGACGACCGCCGCGTCGAGCGGATCGGCGAACGTCACCGGCTACGCGATCCCGATCGCCAAGGTCGTCCGCATCGCCGACGCGATCGCGACGGGTCAGGACACGGCACGCATCGAACTCGGTTACCCGGCCTTCCTCGGCGTTCAACTCAGCGGCCAGTCGACCGAGATCGTCGGCGCCGTCAGGGGAAGCGGTGCGGCTGAGGCCGGCATCGGTCGCCGAGACACCGTCACCGCCGTGGATGGGGCGGCCGTCCGCAACGGACAGCAGTTGCGCGCGGCCATCGCAGCTCACCAGCCCGGCGACACGGTGGCGATCACGTGGCGCGACGCGAGCGGTGCCTCGCATACCGCGACTGTCACCCTCGGCGCGGGTCCGGTCGAGTGAAACGCAGCGGGTCGATCGGCCGCGGCGCTAGTCGCCGCGGCCGGCGAGAACCACGCAGCAGCGGTCTGGGCCCGGTTCCAGCCGGGCCTCGAGGCCCGGCTCCATCGCCTCGGTCATCGCGCCGAGAAGCGCGTGGTTCATCCGGCAGACAAGCGCGGTGTGCGTCTGTGCGATCGCATGGAACGGGCAGTTGACCAGCAGCACGCGGTCGCCGTCTCGCCGCGGCTCGTACCCGTGGTCCTCAAGAGCTGCGGCCGCAGCCCCGAGCAGGTCGCTGTCGGCGGCGCACACGGTGCCGGCAAGAGCGGTGCCGTGCGCCGCGGCGGCATCGTCGAGCGCGTCGAGCAGGTCGGGGGCCGCGCCGTCGTCGCCGGTCGCGTCGGTGACAGCCACGATCGCCTCTGCAAGCAGCCGACTGGCCAACTCGTAGTCGCGCTCGGGCAGCGAGACAGCGATCTCACGAGCTGAGCGCTGATAGAGCTTCGCCGGCCGGCCGGCGCCCGGTCCGCCGCGACCGTCGGGACGCGCGTAGGCCGCGTCGAGGAGGCCTGCCTGCTCGAGCCGGTCGAGGTGGAACTTCGCCTGATGCCGCGGCATGGCGAGCGCGTCGGCGGCGAGATCGCGGCTGACCGGCCCGTCGTGACCGCAGACGAACTCGTAGATCTCGCGCCGAAGCGGGTCGGCGAGCGCGCCGACTCCCCCGACATCACGCTCCGAGACGGCCACGGTTTCACCTTCTAACAGACAAAGATCTTGACGTTAGACCCCTTGGGAATCTAACGTACAAAGTACTGTCCGTTAGAGGAAAGGGCAACGACCATGGCCCCAGGATCGCTTTCCGGCATCGACGCGTCGGCCGACGTCGTGGCCCTCCGAGACCCGACGCGGCTGCGACGCGAGAGCCCGAGTCCCGAGATCGACGTCGACGCGGCGGCGGACGCCGCGCGGACGTTCCTCGTCGCTCTCGGCGTCGACTGCGACCTCCCCGGAACTGTCGACAGCCCGATGCGGATGGCGCAGGCCTACGCCGAACTGCTCTCGCCCCGACCGTTCGAGCTCACGACGTTTCCGAACGACGAGGACTACGACGAGATGGTCGTCGTGCAGTCCATCCCGATGCAGTCCGTCTGCGAGCACCACCTGCTGCCATTCGTCGGCGTCGCGCACGTCGCGTACATCCCGGCCGCGACGATCCTCGGGCTGTCGAAGTTCGCCCGGGTCGTCGATCATCTGGCCCGCCGGCCGCAGGTGCAGGAGCGGCTGACCCAGCAGATCGCCGCACGCCTCGACGACGAGCTCGCTCCGAAGGGCGTCGGCGTCGTGGTCGAGGCAGAGCACACGTGCATGACGCTGCGCGGTGTGTCCGCGAAGGGAACGCTCACCCGCACGTCCGCCGTGCTCGGCCTGTTTCGAGACGATCCGGCGTCGCGCGCAGAGTTCTTCGCCGCGCTGAGCGCCTAGCGGCCGCACTAGCCGGCAAGCCCATCGACCAACCAGGAGGCACGTCATGTCCAACCGGAACGGATGCATCGTCGTCGGCGGCGGATTGGCCGCGGCCAATGTCGTCGCCGGACTGCGCGAGGGCGGCTACGCCGAGCGCATCATGCTCGTCGGCGACGAGCCGGTCGCGCCGTACGAGCGGCCGGCGCTGTCGAAAGACTTCCTGCTCGGCAAGGCTGAGCGAGAGTCGCTGTTCGTGCACCCCTACGACTGGTACGGCGAGAACGACGTCGAGCTGGTACTCGCGGACGCCGCGTCGTCGATCGATCGCGCGGCCAAGACCGTCACGCTCGCGTCGGGGCTTCAGCGGTCGTACGAGGAGCTCGTCATCGCCACCGGCGCAAGTCCGCGCACGATTCCGCTCGACGGCGCCGACCTCGTCGGCGTCCACGTTCTGCGCCGAATCAGTGACAGCGAGACGCTTCGATCAGCCTTCGACCAGGGAGTCCGGATCGCGGTCATCGGAGCCGGCTGGATCGGGCTCGAGGTGGCAGCCGCCGCGTCCGCGAAGGGCTGCGACGTGACGGTGTTGGAGTCGGCGGACGTGCCGCTCGCCGTCGCCCTCGGACGAGAGATGGGCTCGCACTTCGCCCGACTGCACCGCGCGCACGGGGTCGATCTGCGCACCGGCGTATCCGTGGCAGGGATCGTCGGATCGGCCGGTCGAGTGGCCGGCGTTCGCGTCGGTGACGAGGTGGTCGACGCCGACCTCGTGCTCATCGGAGTCGGGGCGCGTCCGAACACCGAGCTGGCCGAGTCGTCCGGTCTGCGCGTCGACAACGGGATCGCCGTCGACTCGCGGCTGCGAACCGAGGACCCCGCGATCCTCGCGGTCGGAGACGTCGCGTCAGCAGACAACACAACGCTTGGCCGAAGGATCAGGGTCGAGCACTGGGACAACGCCATTCGCCAGGGTCGACTCGCTGCGTCGTCGATCCTCGGTCGCGACGACGTCTACGACTGGCAGCCGTACTTCTACACCGACCAGTACGACCTCGGAATGGAGTACGTCGGGCTCGGCGGTCCCGACGACGAGGTGGTCGTCCGCGGCGACGCCGAGTCAAGCGAGTTCGTCGCGTTCTGGCTGCGCGACGGATCGGTCTCCGCCGCCATGAACGTCAACGTTTGGGACGTCAACGACACCTTGCGCGAGCTCGTCGGCCGGACGATCCCCGCCGATCGGCTTCGCAACGAGGCCGTGCCGCTCACCGAGATCTGAGGCGCCGAAGAGGATCAGCCGCTCGCCGTCGACGGCGTCGCGCAGGCAGCAACGCAGCGGCTCGCCGCCACCGGCGGTCACCGGCTGGACCGGGTTGCCGGACACGTCGACGCGCGATGCGCAGAGGGCT
>DATIOH010000227.1:0-3926 GCA_035473375.1 Nocardioidaceae bacterium
CGATAGCCTCAATTTGCCGGCAGCTCGACGGCATTCCTCTGGCAATCGAGCTGGCCGCGGCCCGCGCTGCAGCACTCGGTGTCGACGCGGTCGACCCGAGGCCGGTCGCGCCCTTCGAGCCGTCACCCCAGGTGTAGACCCGGCCGCCGACGAGTGCGACGACGTGCTCGCGACCGCCCGCGACCTCGTCGACGTCCGTCAAGGTGTTGACGGCGCCGAACGTCGTCCGATTGCCGGTCGACCCGTTGCCCAGCTGCCCGTCCGAGCCAAGGCCGGACGTCGAAACGGTGTCGCCCGCGTCGGCGTTGGCGCCCGGAGCGCCGGCGATCGCGATCATCGGTGCGACGATTACTCCGACGGCAGCCGTTTTGAGCGCGATACGAGCCATACGTCCCAGTCTCATCCTGCCCCTCCCAGTTCAGGCCGAGTCTGACCGACCCGGACACCTGCTGCCAGCACATAGGGGAGACGTCCGGTATGTCGGGCTGTTCGCCTGGCGGTGTGCTGTCAGGCGGCTACGCCGTGTCACTCCGGGTCGCTCTGGCTGTCCGCGAGCACCGCCGACAGGGCGCGCATCGCCGCGCCCATGCTGGGACCGGGGAGGGCGCCGAAGCCGATCGCGAGACCCGACCGGGTCGGGGCGCCGAGGTAGAACTCATCGATCGTGGCGACGCGGACACCGCGCCCGAGGGCGTCCTGGGCGATCCGCAGGGCCGACCGTCTGCTCGCGCCCGCGAGGTGGGCGGCGACATGGAGCCCGGCGGCAGAGGGCACGACCTCGAGCGTCTCCGCGAAGTCCTCGGACAACAGCGTGGTCAGATGCGCATGGCGGGCGGCGTACTGCCGCTGGCTTCGGCGCAGGTGGGACGCGTAGACGCCCGAGTCCATGAGTCCGGCAAGGGCGTGCTGGGTGATCAGATCGCCATGCCAGTCGCCGATCCACTTCGCTTTCCGCATCGCCGACCGCAGCGATGCGGGCGCGACGACGTAGCCGATCCGAAGGCCTGGCAGCAGGCTCTTCGAGAACGTGCCGACGTACACGACCCGGTCGTCGTGGTCGAGGCTGTGCAGCGAGTCGAGTGAGCGCTGGCCGTACCGATACTCGCTGTCGTAGTCGTCCTCGACGACCGCGGCCCGATGCCGGGCGGCCCAGTCGAGCAGGTCGGCCCGACGTCGAGGCGACATCGCCATTCCGAGCGGGAACTGATGCGAGGGCGTGGTGTAGACCAGCGCCGCGGTCGGCGGCAGGGAGCTCACTTGCAGCCCGTCGGCGTCGACCGGCACACCGATGATGCGGGCGCCGTGCGCCGCGAAGACGCGCCGAGCCATCGGATAGCCCGGCTCCTCGACCGCCACGACGTCGCCCGGACGCAGCAGGGTCTGGGCGATGAGGCCGAGCGCTTGCTGTGCGCCAGACGTGACGAGGACGTCGTCCGGGCCCGCGTCGACGGCCCGGCTGAGGCTGATGTGCCGGGCGATCGCCGCCCGAAGCCGCTCGAGCCCGGACGGATCGCCGTAGCCAACGTTGTCGCGGGTAGCGCGCCTGGCGGCGTCGGCGAGGAAGCGGCGCCACGGCTGCCACGGGAACAGCGCCGAGTCTGGAACGCCGGCGGAGAAGTCGTGGCGGACCGGGATCGGCGGCGCCGGCGGATCGGCTACCTCGTCCCACGATGGGCGAGGTTGGAGGGTACGGACGATGCGCCGGCGCCGGCGCGGCGTCGGCATGACGTCGGCGACGAAGGTACCCGCCCCGGTGCGCGCTGTCGTCAGGCCGTCGGCGATCAGGCGGTCGTACGCCGCCGACACGGTGCCCCGCGAGACCCCGAGGCTGTCGGCCAGCGCGCGGGTCGGCGGCAGCCGCTCGCCGGCAGCGAGGCGGCCGTCGAGGATCGCGTCGGCAAGCTGTCGGTAGATGCGGTCGGCGCGATCACGGCCAGGGCGGCCCGACTGCGATAACGAGATGTGGATCTCCATGGAAATTGGCCCAATCGAAACGGCGTGAATCGGATCTTCAATGGTGCCAATCCAGATTCTAGATTGGACCCATGAGAACACCGCTCGCGACATCAGCCCCCGAGGGCTACCGCAAGGTCAACGCCCTCGACCTCTACGTCTCCAACAATCTCGAGCCGAGCCTCAAAGACCTCGTCTACCTGCGGGCGTCGCAGCTCAACGGCTGCAACTACTGCGTCGACGGGCACTCGGGCGATCTGCTCGGCGACGGCGTCCCGCTCCGCAAGGTCTTCGCCGTCACGACCTGGCGAGAGTCGTCGTTCTTCACCGCGCGCGAGCGACTGGCGCTCGAGCTCACCGAGGCCGTCACCGACATCGCGTCCGACGGCGTCTCCGACGACCTGTGGGCGCGCGCCTCCGACGCGTTCTCGGACAAGGAGGTCGGAGACCTCGTTCTCGCGATCTCGATGATCAACGTGTGGAACCGGATCGGCATCAGCACTCGTCTTCAGCCCGAGCCGCTCGAGGTCGAGGCCGCTACCGCCTGAGCGCGCTACTCCACGATCGAGAAGCGCTTCGAGCGGCCCGCGACGACATAGCCGTCGTCGACGAGCAGTCGGGCGATGTACTTCCCGGGCGGCAGCGGCCAGTCGGAGCCCTCGACCTGTGCATCGTGCCGGGAGATGCGCAGTGTCCCCTCGATCCGCGTGTGCGTGTAGTCGTACGTCAGGTAGCCACTGGTGGGGTCGCACTTGCCGTGCTGGCAGCGGAACACACTGATCCAGTCGAGCGCCATGCCGGGTGCTCGAGTCCAGCTCACGGAGATCGGCGCTCCGACCCGGTACGAGCGTTTGGTTGTGACGGTCGCCCGCGTGTGTGGCGGATACGCCCAGACTGGCTGCATCGACAGGACGTGCTTGTCCGGGCCGAGCAGCGCGACGCCGTACTTGGTCGGCTTGAGTCCGCGGGTTCCGAAGGTGACCGTGCCGTTCGTCGCACCGCGCGTCGGCTCAGCCCGGACGACGTGGAGGCGTCCGCCGTCCTTGGTCACGAGGGCGACCTTGTGACCCGGGCCGGCCGGCGCGTGGAACGCGACGTCGAGTGGCTCGCCGATGGTCGGTCGTCGCGTCGACGGCGAGACGAGGTTCGGCGCGGGCGCCGCCTTCACCCTGAGCGTCGAGACGACGCCGCGGTGGTCGGTCGGGTAGGGCGGGCCGAAGCCGAGGTCGACGTTCGGGTTGCCCTTCTCGCCGAGCACCTCGCTGCTGATCGCCTTCGCAGGCCCTGCGTGCAGCACCCAGTCGATGCGGTCGGGGAAGTCGTGCTTCCGGGTCTCCGGTCCCCCCGGGCTCCAGGTGAAGCCCGGGTGCTTGACCGGGCTCGGGTAGACCTCGCGGTAGGAGTCGACGAAGCCTGCGTCGGCGAGCGCCTTGCTCGCCGGCCACGTGACCGAGTACGGCACGAGCGGACGCTCATGCGCCGCAGCGGGAGTCCAGTCGCGGTACGACGGACTGTTGAAGTCGCCGGTGAGCACGACGGGGATGCCTTTCGCCGCGAGCGGCTTCAGCGCATGGATGGTCTTCTCGATAGCGGGCAGCCGAAGAGTCCGCTCGAGACGGAGCACCTGCTGTCGGCTCCATCCCTTCTGCGCCTTGTACGGGCCGTACGGCGTCGACGGGAGATGCGTGTTGGCCATCGCGACCACGCGTCCCGGCGTCGGCTCGATGAAGACGTAGTTGCCGCGGCTATGCGGCGGGTCGAGGATCGGGAAGCGCGAGATCACATGCGCTCGGGGACTTGCGTACCAGCCGCCGACCAACCGCGCGAGCTTCGCGGTCGAGCGCTCGGCCTCCTGCACGCCGACGACGTCGGCTCCGCTCGCTCGGATGATGTGGGCGAGATGGTGCAGCGCCAGCGGACAGCCGTTCGGCACTGCACAGAAGTCGCCGGTGCGCAGGTTGTAGTCGTCGCCG
>DATIOH010000228.1:0-2036 GCA_035473375.1 Nocardioidaceae bacterium
TGCGCGCCGCCGATGCGGGCGAAGAACCGCGTCATCTCGCCGAACCAGTTGAGGAAGCCGTGCTTTGTCACCCGCCCGTGTCGGTACGCCTCGCTGATCACGTCAAAGTCGAACTCCGACCAGGTGAAACCGCCGGGCACGTAGGCGAACCGGAACTGCGGGTCGTCGAGGATGCCTTGGCCGACCAGCAGCCGTCGCCAGGTGGCCCGCAGCTGGTTCCACACGCATGCATTCCAGATCGGCAGGTGTCGCATGCCGTCGTAGTCGGGACCGACCGTGCCGACGTCGCAGCGACGCATCACCCATCCCGGCGCCCATGGCTTTCCGGTTGAGAACAGGCGCAGCCAGTACGGCCCAGGCTGCGCGAGTTGCTCGCTCAGCGATGCGAACGGCATCCCCTCGGCGGTACCGGTGGAGTCGAGGTCGAGCGGCGCGTTCGGCCGCGGCTGGATCTGCCGCCAGGTCAAGTCGATGCTGCGGACGTCGACATGGTTGCGCGGCGACGCCGACTCAGAGAAGAAGCCCGAGTTCTCCGCTGGCCGCGCCCACCGCGGGAGCGACCAGTCGTCTCCGGGACGCACATTCGGGTGCCTGACAGTGGCCGTCACGAGCCCGTGATGATGACTACGGGCATCCGCAGACGGCGACGACGCGTGCTGGGGACTCGATGCCGACGACGCCAGCTCGGGCGTCGCCGAGAGAGCCGTCGCCGCTACCGCGACGATCACCGCGACTCGCACGGCGCGGCTCATCCGGTCGACCCGCTCAGCCACTTCGGCAGCCGATCGCCGTGCGCGTCGATCATCGCGTCGACCATCGACCACATGTCGTCGAGCCGCAGGGTCGCAGCGGCGTTCGGATCGACCATCACGGCCTGCCGCACCAGTTGCGGGTCTTGTCGCACGGCCGCCTGCGCGGTGAGCTCGACGACATTGAGGAACGACCGGTTCAGCGCGGCACACACCGGCGGCAGGGCACCGACGTGGACCGGCTGCACACCCGTGCCGTCGAGCGCCACGGGGACCTCGACGCAGAGACCGGCCGGCAGGTCGGTGATCAGCCCGGCGTTGGCGACGTTGCCGTGGATCACCCTCGGCGTGTCTGTCCAGAGCGAGTGGATGACCTGCGGCGCGTACTCGGTGGCGTCGGCGCCCTCGAGATCCTGGTCGCCGGCGAGGGCCTCCTTGGTCGCCGCGTACTGGGCGAGGTTGCCGGCACTGATGCCGCGATAGTCGCCGACCGGGATGCGGAGCCGCTCGATCTCGCTGTCGTGGTGGAGATACCACGGCACGTACTCGCTCGAGTGCTCGCTCGTCTCCGTCGGATAGAGCCCGATGCGGCGATACATGTCGACGCGGACACGGCGCCCGAGACCGTCGGGATCGCGCTCGATCGCGGCGTCGAGCGTCGGGTAGAGGCTGTCGCCGTCGTGTTCCCAGTCGAGCAGCCAGGCCTGGTGGTTGACGCCAGCGGCGCGATAGCGGGTGCCCTCGAGCGGGACGCCGAGCACCTCGCACAGGTCGTGGACGGTCCAGTAGACCGAGTGGCATAGGCCGAGCGCCTTAAGACCCGGATGCGCGGCGGCGAGGTACGAGATGTTCATCGCCATCGGGTTCGTGTAGTTGAGCAGCCAGGCATCGGGGCAACCGGCCGCCATCGCCTCCGCGATGCGATCCAGAACCGGGAAGGTGCGCAGCGCGCGGAAGATGCCGCCGACGCCGAGGGTGTCGGCGATCGTCTGTCGCAGGCCGTACTGCTCGGGGACGTCGAAGTCGACGAGCGTCGCAGGGTGCCCACCGACGGCGATGGCGTTGATGCAGAAGTCAGCGCCCTCGACCGCGTCGAACAGGTCGGGATGCGCGCTGACCGTCGGCGCGGCACCGACCTGTGCGGCGATGCGGGCCGCGATCGCCACGGCGGTCTCGAGACGGTCGGCGTCGATGACGTGCAGCTTGATGCGCGCGTTCGCGAGGTCGTCCATCGACAAGATGTCGAAGAGCAGGTCTCGGGTGAACTCCACACTGCCGGCGCCGATG
>DATIOH010000229.1:0-6867 GCA_035473375.1 Nocardioidaceae bacterium
CGGTGGTCGTCGTGGCGGCGAGCGACTCGTACGCGAACCGCGGCACTCGATACACGCCCTGTGCCATGTGACGGGTCGAACCGCCAGCCATCGCGCCACCGAAGCCGCCATACCCGCCTGCGTCGCCAACGACTCGACACCGCAGCCCCGTGATGCGACCGTCGCGGGCCAGGCCGAGCTCGACGTACTGCACCTGGCCCCGGCCGTGCATGGACAGCTGGGCCTCAGAACGAGTCTCGGTCCAGCGCGCGGGCCGGCCAAGGCGGCGGGCGACGGCCGCCGTCAGCATGTGCTCGGGCGGCACTCCGGCCTTGCCGCCGAAGGCGCCGCCGACATGGGGCGTGATCACCCGCACCCGGTCACGGTCAATGCCGAGCACGCGCGCAAAGGTCCGCTGTGCCCCGTGCGGCATCTGCGTCGACATGTGCACGACGAGGTCATAGCGGTCGTCGGGGTCCGACACCTGCACCAACACCACGTTCGGCTCGATCGGGGCCACCGACATCCGCTGATTCTCGATCCGAGCCCGGACAACGACCTCGGCGTCGGCGAGGACGTCGTCTCCCTCGGCGTCGCGCTCGCCCGCGACGACGTTCGTGCCGAGCGCCACGAACTGCAAGGAGGCATCCGGCCGCAGCGCCGCCTCCATGTCGACCTCGGGCATGAGAGGTTCGTAGTCGACGTCGACCAGTTCGACGGCATCGACGGCCTGTGCCCGGCTCTCGGCGACGACGACAGCGACCATGTCGCCGACGAAGCGGACTCTGTCGATCGCCAGCGGCGGGCGCATGCACGCGTCGTTGAAGGCGAAGAACGGATGGAACGCCGGCACCTCGAGGTCGCCCGACGTGAGGACGGCGACGACCCCGTCTGCCTTTCGCGCCTCGTCGGCGTCGACACTCAACAGCTCCGCATGCGCGAACGGCGACCGAACGAATGCAAGCCATAGCGCGCCCTCGACGACGATGTCATCGACGTACGTGCCACGGCCGCGGACGAGGTCGGGGTCTTCGACGCGGCGGACGCTGTTACCGAGGATCGAGCCAGGCACCTCCACAGCCTAGGAGTACACCTAGGCACCGGGAGTCCTCAGTCCCGCGCCTGCCCGGCCCGGGTTGGTTCACCGCCTCGGCAACGGGCACGCAGATGCCATCGAAATCGCCGAAGTCATCGTGTTCCGGCCCCGATACCATCGCGCCCATGACCGAGCATCTGACGATGAACACCGTCATCCACGCGGCTGTGCGGCGTGACCTCGACCGATTCACCCAGGCTCTGCAGTCGTTCCCGGCCGGTTCGGCCGAGCGGGCTCGGCAGCTTCTGGGCGCGTGGCGCAACTTTCACAAGCAGCTCGACGACCACCACCACGACGAGGAGACGATCTTCTGGCCGGCGCTGCGCGAAGTCGGCGCCGACGACTCGCTGGTCGGCGACCTCGGCGGCGAGCACGAGAAGATGATGACCGAGCTGGCCAGCACCGACGTCGCCATGGACGCCTTGGTCGGCGATCCGTCTGCCGAGCAGGCTCAGCGGACGCTGCGCGCCTTCGGCCAGCTGCGCGCCGCCGTCGAGTCTCATTTCGAGCACGAGGAGCGAGACCTCGAGCCGTTCGCGGCCAGCAAGATGGGCACCGAACCGATGCAGCGTGCGCTCAAGCAGGTGCGGAAGGCGCACCCGGCCGGCGAGCAGGGCGTGTTCATGGCATGGCTCCAGGACGGTGCCGACGACAGCGACCGGGCAGCGCTTGCGAAGACGATCCCGGCCCCGGTCCTCTTCGTGTTCGCCCGAGTCGTCGGTCGCTCGTACACCCGCGACATCGCGTCGGTCTGGAACTGATCGGCCGGGACGCTACTTGGCGACCGTCACATGCCGGCCGACGAGCGTTACCTTCAGGCCGTCGGGCGTTGCCTCGAGCCGCTTCACTGAGATGCCGCTCGGCAGACCGCCGAAGTCATGGCTGGCCGAGACGAATGTCCGGAGGCTCCGAGGCAGGACTGCTGAGACGACCGACAGCGAGTCGAGCTTCAGGCCCAGGTTGTCGGCTGCGCTCGGGACGACGCGAATCGCGCCGGGTCCCAGACTCGGGGCCGAGACGCTCAGGTACGCGTCGCCACTCGACGAGGTGCCGCCATAGGTGACCTTCACGGGGGCGAACTGGTCGAACTCGCTGTACGGCACGAGGCCGGCGCCGGTCGCCGACGCGGCGGTCGCTCGGGTGTATCGGTTCGACGTCGCGACGTCGCGGAACGACACGTGGACGTCTTGCACATCGATCAACGCGGCGGAGTTGCGCGCATCGAACTCGGGCAGCGTGACGTCGACCTGATCGAAGTGGTTGCCCACAACCTGCGTCAGGAATGGGAAGCCGGCGATGCTGACGTCGACGCCGCTGACCGACTCCTTGCTCTCGATGTGGTCGGCGAGTCTGCCCTCGACGACGTATTTGGCCCCGCGGTCGGCGCCGACGAGCAGAATCGCGAGAACGCCGAGCCCGACCAGCAGTCTGCGCATGCCACTTCTTCCTGTCGTCTCGCTGTCGTCTCGCTGTCGTCTCGCTGTCGTGTCGCTGGCGCGTCGGCTGTCGCGCCGCGACATCTCGACGTCGTTTCCCGTCGACGACCCTTCCACACGGATCCTGTTCCGCAGCGATCCCGTTCCGGCATGATGGCGATGCGTTCTGAACGGACGTTCCGCTGACGCTCTCCACGAGGTGGCCCATGGCGGCTGCGCAGGTATTTCACGACGGGAACGACGACATCCCGGCCGGCATCGACGGTCCGGCCGAGCGGGTCTTGGTTGTCGGCGCCGGGCTTTCGGGGCTGACGGTCGCCAACGCCCTTGGCCACGCCGGAGTCGAGTGCGTCGTCCTCGAGGCCCGCGATCGGATCGGCGGGCGCACCCACACGGTCGACCTCGCCGGGACACCGGTCGACCTGGGCGGCTCGTGGATCCATCATCCGATCGGCAATCCCCTGCGAACATTCGCCGACCAGGCCGGGGTTTCGTGCGGAGACGGCGATGTACTGCCGACGCTCACGGCATACGACGTCGGCGACGGTCGATGGCTGACGCCCGACGAGCTCGCGGCGAGCCTCGACGTCCAGTTTGACGCCTTCCCCGACGCCGTCGAGCAGCTCAGGGGCGCGTTGGGTTCCGACGCCTCGTCTGCGGACGGCGTCAAGGCGTTCGTGGCAAACCGAGGGGGCGACAGCGGCACGTCGCGTCGCGACCTTCAGGCTCTCCGAGCGATCATCGAGGCCGATGCCTCCGCCGGGTGGGAGCGACAGTCGCTGCAATGGCTCGGGCACGAGATGGAGTACGGCGGCGACTTCTTCGGGGACCTGCCGCGTGGCGGCTACGCAAGGCTGGTCGAGGCGATGGCAGGCGGTGTCGACGTCCGCCTCGACAGCGTCGTCGACGACGTTGCCGTCGAGGACGACGGAGTCAGGTTGACGACCTCGGACGGAGAGACATTGACCGGCTCGCATGCCGTGGTCACCGTTCCACTCGGCGTCCTCAAGCAGGGTCGCCCGCGATTCCATCCGGCGCTCCCGGCCGAGCGACAGGCGGCGACCGACCGTGTCGGATTCGGCCGGTACGAAAAGGTCGTGCTGGCCTTCGACCGGGCGTTCTGGCGCGACGAGGGCTTCTCTCACCTGATGCTCTTCCCGGCAGACGCGGACGACCCGACGGTCTGGATGTTCGACGCCGACGCGTTCGGCGACGGTCCGGTGTTGGCCTTCCACCTCTTTGCGACCAACGCGGAGAAAGTCCTCGGCGACGCGACTGGAGACGGTGTCGCGTGGGCGCTCGGCCTGCTCGGCGCCGCGCTCGGGCGACCATGTCCCGAGCCGGTCGGCGCCATCGTCACCTCATGGGCGACCGATCGCTTCGCGGGCGGCGCATACTCGCATCTCCCGGTCGGCGCGGACCCGGCCGACCTCGACCTTCTCGGCGAGCCGGTCGCGGGCCGGCTCCTCTTCGCCGGCGAGCACACCCAGAGCGCGCGCCCCGGCTTTGCCGACGGGGCTATGTCGAGCGGTGTGCGCGAGGCCAAGCGGCTGCTTCGGCGCCCGGCGGTGGAGCTTGGCCCACTCGCTCGGTGAGGCGTCGGATCGCCCTGCCTCGGACAGCGAGGCCTCCCAAAGTGGCTCCACTTTGCGAGCCCGGCGGTCAGGGCTTGCCGTCGAGGAACATCCGCAGGCGGGTGCGGGTGCGCTCGTCGTCGCCCGGCACGTGGCCGTTGACGGCACGAGCGGCCCAGCCGAGTCGGAGCGCCACGTCGACAGCCGCGGCGAGGTCGCCGTCGAACCGCGCGGCAAACGGCGCGAGATAGGCGTCGCGGTACGGACGGAGGTCCTCGGAGTCTTCCTCGTCGTCGAGTCCCCACGCGATAACCCCCTCGAGCGTGACCGACAGGGTGAAGAACGGGTGGGAGACGCAGGCGTCGCCCCAGTCCATCACCAGCTCCGAGCCATCGCGGACGAACACCTGCCCGTCGTGAAGGTCGTCGTGCTGGATGGTTTCGGGGACCCCGAACTCCGACAACCGCTCGCACAGTGCTCGGACGTGCGGCACGGCGTCGCGGAATCGTTGCTCAACGTCTATCTCGGTAACCAGCCGCTCGTACTTCGCGGGCAAGGTCGCCATCCGCAGGTCGGGGACGCCGACGTCGAGCAGCTCGTCGACGCGGTCGCTGAACGCGATCTGCAGCTCCGCGTATCGCGGCAGTACGTCGAGCCATCGGTGCAGGCTGCGCTCCTCGGGGATGACCTCGCGCAACCTGCGACCAGCGTCCGACATGAGCATCCAGCCGGTGTTGAGGTCGACGGCGAGAGGTGGCGCGACCAGGTCGGGTTGATCGGCCGAGAGCAAGGAGGCGACCGCGGCCTCATGTCGGAGAACGTCCATATTGGCCTTGAACCAGACGTCCCCCTGATCCGTCGGAACGCGCATCACGGTCGACCACACATACACATGCGGCTGCTCGATGTCGCCGGTGCGCACGAGTCCGAGCCGTCCGAGCTGCAGCTCGATCCACTCGTACGCGGTGCGAAGCCAGTCGGGGTCGCGCCAGGGGCTCTCGGTCATGGCGGGAGAATCTACGGCTGCATCACGCACTCTGCACATGGTTATGCGATCGCGGACGGCAGGTATCGCAGGCCTGCGCATGGGCCAGTCGGTTCGGCCGCCGCTCCACAGCGATACGGTGGCGGGATGCGCCATCCACGCGCACGCGCCCTCGTGGCAACCGCGACTGCGGTCGGCTTGCTGCTCGTCCCAGGATGTGCGAGCAAGGATCCACCGACGGCCAACGGACCGCCGACGCAGCAGTTCGACGTCCCCGCCTTCATCCTCAGCGCCAAGACCCACGACTCGTGGAACCCGCACGTCCGCTGCAAGGCCGTCGTCACGACGCTGCGGCACGTCCTCGGCCGCGATCGAGGAACATCGGGCGGCGCGACCTTCCAGGGCGGCGGATTCAAACCGGGCATCCCCGACCGGCGCGCACTTCGCCCGCCGTGCAAGGCGAGGAAGATCCCGACGTTCGTCCAGATCAACCATGTGACGGTCGGGGCGTGCACTCAGATCAACGCCGACGGCGACTGGACCTGCGGCATGACCGACCCAAGCCTCAAGGGCTCGGAGGACATGAGACGAATCCACATCGAGACCGACCAGAAGTTCCAGCACCGGTCTGGCTGGTCTCGTCCGCCGGCCGGCGAGATCATCAAGATCCAGGGCTTCGTGTTCTGGGATCCCGGCCACACCGACGCCGCGTGGCACAACCACTCTGGGTGGGAGATCCACTCGTTCACCGCGTGGCGACGCCCGCGGTAGTCGCGGTAGCACTGGGGCTCGCTTCCCTGGCGCTGACTGCCTGCTCCAACGACGACGACTCATCGGGGCCGACGACGGTCACTGTCACCGAGGTCGGGCTATCCGTGGATGTTCCCGGCGGGCTGGCCGATCTGACGTACGCTGGCGACCTGCCACAGCAGCAGAAGCAGGGCCAGCACCGTGACGAGGCGGATGGCGGCGTCGTCCTGGGGCGTCCAGACCGTGCGCAGCGCCACCCCGGCGGCCAGCGGCAGCGCGATGACGACGGCGAGGTTACCGAGCAGCCCCGCCGAGGACACGGTGACCGACGCCCCCAGCAACGACAGGATCGGGCCCGCCGCCAGCACAGTGATGATCGTGGAGGCCGCCAGGAGCGCCGCGCACACGGCCGCGTCGCCGCCCGCGATGACGCACAGGGCCACCGTCGCCACCTCGGCGGGAGCGACCCCGGCCGTCTGCATACCCGAGCGCAGGACCGGATCGCCGATCAACTGACTGGCCGCCCCGGCCAGGACGGGCAGGGCCGCGGTGCTGACCAGCAGCACGACCGCGATGCGCCGCCAGGCCATGCGGACCGCGGCCAGGTCGGCGAGGCGCAGGGACAGGCCGGTCGCGAAGACCAGTACCGCCAGCGCGGCATCGATGCCGTTTCCCGCCGCCAGGGCGCGCCCGGGCGCGGGACCGGCCACGCCGGCGGTCGCGATCACGAGCACGAGGACCAGCAGAAAGCGCTCTGACGCGTCGGCTGCGGCCTTGATCACGGGCCCAACTTATCGACCGGGCGGGCCGAATAGACTGGATCCGCCAGATGATGCCCTGGCGTGGAGGCCGGCTTTCGGGCCGCGGGCCTCCCGAACTGTCGCACCGCGGCTGATGGCTTCTGCCGCAGACCCTGAAGCGGAAGGAGTCATTGGCGTGCAGGAGCCTCTCGCCCGGCGCATGCTGCCCCGGGTCGACCGGCGGGAAATCGCGGCGATCTTCGCCGGAGGCGCGCTCGGTACGCTGGCGCGCGCCGCGCTGGCCGAG
>DATIOH010000230.1:0-2870 GCA_035473375.1 Nocardioidaceae bacterium
GGCCGAGCCACGCTCGAAACCGAGCCGGTCGTAGACCTCGCCGGCCGCGCGGTGGTGTTGGGCAGCGGCGGTGTAGTCGCCGCGATCGCGGGCGACGTTGCCGAGGAACGCAAGGGTGATCGCCAGGTGCCGTTCGTCGCCTGCGGCTTCGCAGAGCTCGCGGACGTCGTCCAGTCGGCGTTCGGCCGCCGAGAGCTCGCCGATCGCCCAGGTGACGATGCCCGCGATGATGGCGAACGCCCGAGCCAGCTCAGTGTCGGCGTCGGGGTCGGCGTCGGGGTCGGCGTCGGCGGCAGTCTCGGCGGCGGCAAAGTGGGCATCGACCTCGGCAATTGCGGCCCGGGCAGCTCCGATGTACCCGCTCAAGTACCAGGCCCAGCCCAGGCCGGTCGTCAACGCCATCACCGCTCGGACGTCGCCACGCAGAAACGCGTGCTGTCGAGCCGCGCGGTTGTCGCCCTCGTACTGGCTGACGCTCTCCCACCACAGGCTCTCGGCATGCGTTCCGATTCGTGCCTCGCCCACGACGGCGCGGGCCGTGAAGTAGTCCATGTGGCGGTCTGCGACCTGCTCGCGCTCACCGCTGTCGGCAAGCTGATCGGACGCGAAGTCATGGACGCTTTGCAACATCGCGAAGTGGGCGTGCGGAGCGTCGACCTCGACCCTGTGGACCAGGCTCTTGTCGATCAGCGAGGTCAGCAGGTCGAAGGTGTCGGACGCGGCGCTGTCGGCGCAGACCTGCTCCACGGCGTCGAGGGTCCACTGTCCGGCGAAGACCGCAAGTCTCCGAAACAGGCGCCGCTCGTCCGGCGTGAGGACGGCGTGGCTCCACGAGATCGCTGCCTGCAGCGTCCGGTGTCGGGTCGGAACGTCGCGGTCGGTTGCCTCGAGGACGGCCTTGCGGTCGCGCAGCCGAGCGGCCATCTCCTCGGGCGTGAAGAGCTTGATGCGGGCCGCGGCGAGGGCCAGAGCGAGCGGGAGGCCGTCGAGCCGGATGCAGATCTCGGCAACCGACCGGGCGTTGGCGTCGGTGACCTCGAACTGCGGCGACGCGGCTCGTGCAAGAGCTGCGAACATCGCGACCGACGGAACGGCACGGACGCGATCGACGTCGGCAATGTCGATCTCGCCCGGCATCTGCAGCGGCGGCACGGAGAACTCCTGCTCGCGGGTCACATGCATGGCCTCGCGGCTGGTGACCAGCAACGCCGTCTGCGGGCTGGCGTCGAGGAGGGTGAGCAGCTCAGGTGCTAGGTCGACCACCTGCTCGGCATTGTCGAGGATCAGGAGGTTGCGTCGACTCGCCAGCCACTGATTCACGAGCGGCCCGGCTCGATCGCCAGACGCGCCGCCGACCCCCAGGCTGCGTCCCAGCTCGGTCATCGCGCCGACAGCGTCGAACGACGACGACAGGTCGACGAACACGACGCCGTCGGAGAAGCGCCGGCCGCCTGAGGCGACGTCGGCGACTTCGAGGGCCAGCCGAGTCTTGCCGACGCCTGGCGGACCGGTGAGCGTCAGCAGCCGAACGCCTTCGTCGAGCAGCCGGACGGCGGCCGCGAGCTCCCCGTCTCTGCCCACGAGGTCGCCTGCCCTCAGCCCAGCCATTGAGCCCACAACAGAAACGTTAGTGCCGCCCGCACAACGTGGGCGCTGGCTGCCTGTCGGTCGGCTCGCCTATGGTCGGAGAGGTCGGGCGAGACCCGCCCGTAACGACGTGTGCGACTCAGCCGTGCGACGGATCGCGGAGCACGGCGAAAGGCGATCGATATGGCTGACACCCTGCTGATGATCGGCACTCGCAAGGGCCTCTGGCTGGCCCGTTCCGGCGACGACCGGACGTCCTGGACCGTCGACGGTCCGCATTTCCTCATGAACGAAGTCATCGCCTGTGCGATCGACACCCGCGGCGACAACCCGCGGCTGCTCGCCGGCGCGATGAGCTCGCACTTCGGCCCCCAGATCTTCCGATCTGACGACCTCGGCGTCAGCTGGGACGAGACCCCCAACGGCGCGATCCGGTTTCCGGAGGGCATCGGCGCCTCGCTCGAACAGGTTTGGCAACTCGCGCCGGGCGGTGTCAACGAGCGGGATGTCGTCTACGCCGGCACCCAGCCGTCGGCGCTCTTCAAGAGCGACGATCGCGGCGAGACGTTCTCGATGGTCCGTGCCCTCTGGGATCACCCGCATCGCGAGCAGTGGGGAGCCGGATTCGGCGGCCAGGCCATCCACACGGTCATCCCGCACCCCGAAGACCCTCAGCAGATGACGGTCGCGATGTCGACCGGCGGTGTCTACCGGACCGACGACGGCGGTTGCACGTGGAATCCCGCCAACATGGGAGTCAAGGCGTACTTCCTGCCCGACCCGTGGCCGGAGTTCGGCCAGTGCGTCCACAAGGTGGCCGTGCACCCGAGCCGCCCCGAGCGGATGTTCCTGCAGAATCACCACGGCGTCTACCGAACCGACGACGGCGGCGACCACTGGGTCTCGATCGCCGACGGCTTGCCGAGTGACTTCGGCTTCCCCATCGTCGTCGACCCGCACGACCCCAACACCGTGTTCGTCTTCCCGCTCGTCGCGGACGGACAGCGGATTCCGCCTGACGGCCGAGCGCGAGTCTGGAGGTCGAGGAACGCGGGCGAGACCTGGGAGGAGCTGTCGCAGGGGCTGCCCGAGGGGGACTTCTACGCCGGCGTCATGCGCGACGCCATGACGGCCGACGACGCCAAGCCGACGGGGCTCTACTTCGGTTCGCGCGACGGCAACGTCTACGCGAGCAGCGACGACGGCGACAGCTGGCACCAGATCGCGGCACACCTTCCCGACGTCATGTGCGTGCGCGCTGCGACGCTCCTCTGAGGCCACTC
>DATIOH010000231.1:0-2396 GCA_035473375.1 Nocardioidaceae bacterium
TGCCCCCGCGTTCGTCGCGCTGCGCGCGCTCGTCGCCGCGGGCGGAGTGGGGGAGGTGCGGGTAGCGCACTGCGTGCACCGCAACGCGCAGTCGCATCCGAGCGCGACGTCAGACGGGATCGTCGGCAACTCGATGATCCATGAGCTCGACAGCGTTCCGTGGATGCTCGACAGCCCGCTGACAGCGATCACCGTGCTGTCGCCCCGGCTGCCCGAGGGCATGCTGCGCGACCCGCAGGTCGCGATCCTCGAGACCGCGTCGGGCGCCCTTGTCACGGTCGAGGTCTTCGTCAACGCCGGCTACGGCTATGACATCCAGTGCGAGGTCGTCGGCCCGGAGGGCACGGCCTGGCTGACGCCGCCATACGGCCTCGGCAGCCGCAAGACCGGCCTCGCCGGAGTCGCCGTCTCGGCCGACTTCGTCGCGCGGTTCGCCGACGCCTACCGCATCGAGTTGAGCGCATGGGTCGAGTCGGTGCGGACCGGTTCCCCGACTGGTCCGTCGGCGTGGGACGGCCACCTCGCCAACCTCGCGGCCGAGGCCGGCGTCGCGTCGCTGCACTCGGGCCAGCGCGTCGAGATCGCGGCCGAACCACGACCGGAGCTGTACTCATGACCACGACGGACCTCACGCCAGCAGAGCGTGAGCCGGTGCGCGTCGGCCTGATCGGCGCCGGCCGGATCGGCACGTCGCATGCGACGATCCTCCGCAATCGGGTCGCCGGCGCCAGCCTCGTCGGCGTCGCGGATGCGCGTCCTGAGTCCGCTGCCGCACTCGCCGACCGACTCGAGGTCCGCGCGCACGCGAGTCCCGACAGCCTGATCGCCGACCCAGACGTCGAGGCCGTCGTCATCGCCGCCTCGACCCCTGCCCACGCCGACCTGGTGGTCGCAGCAGCCACGGCGGGCAAGGGCGTCTTCTGCGAGAAGCCGATGGCCCTCACCCTGGCCGACGCCGATCGCGCCGTCGCAGCGGCCGACGGTGCGGGCGTACCGCTCCAGGTGGGCTTCAATCGCCGGTTCGCGGCCGACTTCGCCGCGGCCCGCGCAGCCATCGACGCCGGTGAGATCGGCACGCCGCAGCTGATGCGATCGCTGACCCGCGATCCCGGGCTCGCCGACCCCGCGGCGGTGCCGCCGTGGACGATCTTCCTCCTCACCCTCGTCCACGACTTCGACGCCTTGCTATGGCTCAACCCCGGCGCAGACGCCGTCGAGGTGTTCGTGATGGCCGACGCGCTCGTCGCGCCCGACTACAAGAGCGCTGGTCTGCTCGACACCGCGATCGTCACCATCCGCTTCGACAACGGCGCGCTGGCGACAGCCGAGGCGAACTTCTCTGCTGCTTACGGATACGACGTTCGGGCCGAGGTGTTCGGCTCGCGTGGAATGGTCACCGCCGGCCGCACCGAGACGTCCGCGCTGCGGCTGCACACTGAGAGCGGCATGTCGGGCCCAACACTGCGCGGCGACGTCGAGATGTTCATCGACGCGTACACCAGTGAGTTCGCCGAGTTCGCCGATGCCGTGCGTGAGAAGCGGACGCCCGCGGTGACCGGTCACGACGCCAGGCGCGCCTTGGCGATCGCGCTCGCGTGCATCGAGTCGGCGCAGTCAGGGAGCACGGCTCGCGTGGACCCCGGCGCGTGACCGCAGTCGACGATCTTCCTCGCGGGCGGCCGTACCGGCTGGCTGCCTCCGCCGAGATGCTGTTCCAGGATCTGCCGTTCGTCGAGCGAGTCGAGACGATCGCTCGCCTCGGCTACGAAGTCGAGATCTGGGACTGGACGACGAAGGACATCGACGCCCTGATCGCGACGGGCGCGACGTTCTCGTCGATGACCGGCTACATCGAGGGCAGCCTGACCGACCCTGCCGGTGTCGAGCGGCTGCTCGCGACTGCCGAGCAGTCGGTTGCGGTGGCGCACCGCCTCTCGTGCCCCCGGCTCAACATCCACGGCACCGGACTCGGACCGGGCGGACTGCCGGTCGTTCCGGTCGACGCCGTCACGCCGGCGATGTGGAGCGCCGCGACCGACTCTCTGGGCCGGGTCGCCGAGATGGGGGAGCGCGAGGGCGTCGTCTTCACCCTCGAGAATCTCAACACCGCGGTCGACCATCCAGGCACGCCATTCGCGCGAGCGGCTGACACCCAGGCCCTCGTGGCGGCGGTCGACAACCCGGGCCTGCGGATGAACCTCGACCTGTACCACGCACAGATCGGCGAGGGAAACCTCGTCGAGTTGGTCCGCGACTGCCAGCCGTGGATCGGCGAGATCCAGGTCGCCGACGTGCCCGGTCGGTGCGAGCCCGGCACCGGCGAGATCCGCTACGAGGCGATCGCGCAGGTGCTCGACGCTCTCGGCTACGACGGCGTGGTCGGGCTTGAGGCGTTC
>DATIOH010000232.1:0-1631 GCA_035473375.1 Nocardioidaceae bacterium
CCCCGGTGGCGGATCGCCACGCTGCTCGACCTCTCGCACCCGACCGCGGGTCTGCGCTTCGGCGGCCCGGGAGCGACCGAGGAGCTGCGGCGGCTGCAGCAGGCGGTCAACCGCGCCCCGCGCGATGCCGACTGGGCGGTCGGTGCCGGCGGGTCGGTACGGGTCGTGCCGGCACAGCCGGGCGTCGCGCTCGATGTCCCGAGGTCGACCGCGGCCATCCTTGCCGCCGCGGAGCGTCCGGCGAACCGGGTCGCCACGCTCCCCTTCGCCGTCGCGCAGCCCGCGCGCTCGACGGCCCAGGCGCAGGCGCTCGGGATCACCGGGACGGTGGGCGCGTACGAGACGTTCTTCGGCGGTGTGGCCAATCGGATCCACAACGTTCAGCTCGTGTCTCACCTCGTCGATCGGAAGCTGATCGCGCCGGGCACGACGTTCTCGTTCAACAAGACGACCGGCGACCGCTCTGCGGCACGGGGCTTCCTCGAGGCTCCGGTGATCATCAACGGTGAGGTTCAGACCGGTCTCGGCGGCGGCGTCTGCCAGGTCTCGACGACGGTCTTCAACGCCGCCTTCGTCGCCGGGTTGCCGATCACAGCGCGGACGAATCACGCGCTCTACATCTCCCACTATCCGCTCGGTCGCGATGCGACGGTCGACTATCCAGACGTCGACCTGAGGTTTGTCAACGACACCGGCCACTGGCTGCTACTGCGCACCTGGGTCAGCCCGTCCTCGCTCACCGTCGCGCTCTACGGAACACCGCAACATCGACGCGTCGAGTCGGTGACGCAGCCGCTTCGCGTCGTCGCGCCGCCGCCCGTACAGAAGACGAACGATCCGAGCCTCGCGGTCGGGCAGACGGTCGTGACCGATCCGGGCGTCCCGGCGCAGGCGACGAGCGTCGAGCGAAAGGTTTATTCGCCTTCCGGGAAGCTCCTCTCCGACCAGACCTGGTCGTCGTACTACACGGCGATGCCGAAGCAGGTCACGGTCGGCACCAAGAAGGCGAAGGCAAAGCCGAAGCCGGCGGCGCCGCTCAGCCCGGACGGGACGGCGCCGACCGCTCCGCACTGACGATCGCGTCGACCAGCCAGGCCGGAAGGCGGGTCGGCCGCAGTGTCTTCGCGTCGACGGTCGCGTGCGCCGTCCAGCCGTCGGCGATCGTGGTGTCGCCTCGCCGCACCGCGTACTCGTACCGGAATCGAGCGCCCTTGAAGTCGACGCAGCGCGTGAACACCTTCAGCCGGTCGTCGAACACGGCCGGCTCGATGTAGCGCGCATGCGACTCGAGGACGAGGGCCTCGATGCCCTCGTCGCGAAGCCGCTGGTAGCCGTGGGCGTACTCCTCGAGGTATTCGACACGTGCGACTTCGAACCAGACGAAGTAGCTCGAGTTGTGGGCGATCCCCTGCGCGTCCGTCTCGGCGAAGCGCACGCGGATGTCGGTCGAGAAGCTGAACCCCTGCACGAAGGGGTCATGCTCGCAGAACCGAGTTCGTCAGGCCGCTGCGCGCTTGACGGGTTTCTCGTCGAGTACGCGGAGGCAGCCGGCGCAGACCTGCTGTTCGGTCTCGTACGGAATGCCCGCGCGGACGACGAGCACCCGGACCTGCATCGGATCGTGCTCGTGG
>DATIOH010000233.1:0-3954 GCA_035473375.1 Nocardioidaceae bacterium
CTGCCGACGATGACTGCGCCGCACGCGCACCAGACGCTGACCGCGATGTTCAACGTGCAGGCGACGAGCTCCCACGCGCGCATCGAGTTCATGCTCGACGACTTCGACGAGAGCGTCGTGCTCTCGACTCCGGTCGTCAGCGGCACCGCGTCGGCTGCATTTCCGTCGTGGGGCTTCACGGGCGATGTGCGGGTACGGGCCCGCGAGTGTGACGGCTCGGTGTGCGGCGACTTCCGTTCGTCGCCGTCTGGACTGACCGTCGTCAATGAGCCGCTGGCGGTCGCGCAGCCGAGCGTTCCGGTCGATCTCACCGCGGGGGAAAACACGGTCCCGGTCGTGGTGCCGAGCGCCGGTGGCTGGGTGAAGGTGTCGCTCGACGGCGGCGTCGCACTGCAAGCCGACGGCGGGATCAACGCGCTGCTCGACTTCACCCATCGTCCCGACGGGATCTATCACCCAGTCGCGCGTCGGTGCAGCCCGCTCGACCACACGGTGTGCGCCGAACAGGCCGACCTGCCGACCATTCGGGTGCTGCGGAAGCTGGTGCCACACGGCCCGTCAGATCCGATCCCGCCCATCAGCCCGAACGGCGACGGCGTCCGCGACTCGGCGATGCGCGACATCACCCTCTTGCCGAGCTGGGCGCCAGCGCTCAGCGTCGACGCTGAGTGGACACTGTCGGACTCTGACGGCGACGTGGCCACCGGGCCGATCACACTGCCGGCGGGCCAGCGGGCGACGACCTTCCGCATCGACCCGTTCGGCGAGGGCTTCACGCTCGACGACGGCAAGTACAAGCTGAGCGTCGACGCGAGCGCCGTCTTCGACGGCAAGACAATCGAGGGATCGTTCGCGTACGACGAGCCGATCGGCGTCGACGCAACCGTTCCGAAGCTCACGAACCCGAAGATGTCGGCACGGACCTTCTATCC
This sequence comes from Nocardioidaceae bacterium, assembly GCA_035473375.1. Classification (GTDB taxonomy): domain Bacteria; phylum Actinomycetota; class Actinomycetes; order Propionibacteriales; family Nocardioidaceae; genus DATIOH01. The sequence continues at coordinate 933 of DATIOH010000233.1, forward strand.
TCTCGCCCGCAAAGGGCAGCCGCGCTCGGTCACCGCGACCGTCGACGCTCAGGGTGTCGCGAGCATGCGTCTCGACATCATCGACAGCAACGGCGACGTCGTGCGCTCGGCCGACATCGGGTCGATCGGGCATGGCCCGGCGCAGTACCGCTGGGCGGGGACCCGTGGCAACGGCAAGCTGGCGCCGGCCGGTCGGTACCGCGTCGTGTGGACCGGCGTCGACGCCGCCGGCAATGTGTCCGAGCCGCTTAAGGGCCCGTGGGTGACACTCTCGCGCAAACGACAGGCACCCTGAAGCCGTGACGCGGTGACCTGATCGGGCCTGTGCGGCTCGTGATCAGGCGGCCCCGGGCAGCGCCAGCGTCCATGCCTCGACGGTCTCGACGAAGCCCAGCTTGCGATAGACGCTCAGCGCGGTCGCGTTGGCGTGGGTGACGGCGAGCCCAACCCCCGACAGGCCAGTGTCGCGGCTCGCCGCAAGTGTTGTCGCAATGAGCGCGGCTCCCAGCCCCTTCACCGCAAGTGCCGGATCGCGAAAGACATCGACGATCCACGCGCCTCCGTCGGGCGGCGCACCCTCGCGGTCGACGACGATGCACGCGCCCGCGAACCGTCCGTCGATCCGCGCGACTGACGACACGTCGAGGAATGGACCGAGGATCTTGCCGGCCGCGAATGCACGCATCTCGCCGGCGGCCGACGCCGCGTCGGCGTGCTCGTGGTCGGGGTGGTCGGGCGGGTAGGCCGCGACGTTGAGCGCACCGAGCTCGTCGGCGTCGGCCTCGAGCGCCTCCCGGGTCAGAAGTGAGATGTCTGCCCCGTCAGGTGTCGCGACGTCGGGCACTGGGTCGAGCGCGTGCGTCATCGTGTGCGCATGCCGGAGCTCGGTGGCGCCGCGGGCCGACAGAGCCTCGACGAGCGCCGGGTCGGTCGTCGAGAACGCGTACCCGCCAAGGGCCGAGAGAGCGACTTCTGCCGCGCGGTCGGGCCGCACGTCGGGCGGACGCCAGGCGACGTCGGCCCACGGCCGTCCGCTCCGCAGCATCTCTTCGAGGGTGAAGACCAGGGCGAGCTGGTCGCCGTCGTACAGGGGAGTGCGGGCCGGCCAGTGCGCGAACGGGTCTTCGCCGTCAGTGCTCAAGACCATCTCCCATCAGGACGCGCTTCGCGCGAGCGGTCAGGTTATCGCCGCCAGCGGTCATGTTGTCGGGCCGAGCGGTCACTTATTCCGCGCGAGCGGTCACGTTGTCGGCGCCAGCGGTCATGTTGTCGGGCCGAGCGGTCACCTATTCCGCGCGAGCGGTCACGTTGTCGGCGCGGGCGGTCAGGTTGTCGGCGCGAGCGGTCGGGTTGTTGACGGTGGCCGCTCGCGTCGCTCCGCCGGCGTGCCCAGGTGCCCGGCTAGACGCCGATCGGATGCCAGACGGTTTTGGTCTCGAGGAATGTGGTCAGCCGTGCGATTCCGGGGTCGGCGGTCCAGTCGGGCTCGCGCTCGGGCGCCCGCAGCACCCGCTTGAGGTTCTCGGCGGCGGAGCGCTCGAGTTCGGCCGCATGGTCGTCGTCGCCGGCCGCTCCGGTGAGGTCGATGGCGTTCACGTCCATGTGAGACGCGAGCGTCGGCACGGTGTCGGCCAGTTGGCCGGTGAGGATGTTGACGACGCCTCCGGGGACGTCAGAGGTCGCCAGCACCTCCGCCAGGTCAACGGCGGGCAACGGGCGTCGGTACGAGGCAGTGACGACGCAGGTGTTGCCGGTGACGATGATCGGGGCGACCACGCTGACAAGCCCGAGCAGAGACGACTCCTGCGGGGCGAGGGCCGCCACGACGCCGGTCGGCTCGGGAATGGAGAAGTCGAAGTACGGGCCTGCGACCGGATTGGTGCCGCCGAAGACCTGTGCCAGCTTGTCGGCCCAGCCGGCGTACCAGACGAGCCGGTCGATCGATGCGTCGACGGCGGCCACTGCCTGCCGCTTGCTGATGCCTTCACCGTGCTGCACCGACTCGGCAAACTGGTCGCGGCGACCCTCGAGCACTTCGGCGACGCGGTAGACCACTTGGCCGCGGTTGTAGGCCGTGCGTTCCGACCATCCGGGGAAGGCCTTGCGTGCCGCCACGACGGCGTCGCGAGCGTCCTTGCGCGACGCGAGCGCGGCGTTGGCGAGGAACCCGCCCTTGGCGTCGTCGACGACGTACGACCGACCGGACTCGCTCCGCGGGAACGCGCCCCCGATGTAGAGCTTGTAGGTCTTGCGCACGTCGAGGCGCTTGTCTGCCGGGCTCATTGCGGCACTCCGTCGTCGCCGTACTGCTTGGTCTGCGGTGTCTCGATGAGCAGGGTGTAGGCCGGGCCGTCGTCGGCGACCGGACGATGCCGCAGCCCCTTCGGCACCACGAACATGTCGCCGCGCGCCAACTGGACCGGGGGCCGATCGTCGAGCTCGATGCGGAATGTGCCGTCCCAGCACAGGAACATCTCGTCCTCGTTGTGGAAGTGCCAGACGAACGAGCCCTCGAGCCGGGCAAGCCGCACGATTGCGTCGTTGGGCTGCGCGAGGTCGCGCGGCTGCCACGCCTCCTGCATGTCGGCGACGCAGGCGGTCAGCGACACGACACCGAGGTCGGCGCCGTCGGCAGTGCGGTCCGTCGCGGTGTTGTCGGTGTCAGTGGGCAAGGTAGGCCCCCAATCCGTGCCGGCCGCCCTCGCGGCCGTAGCCCGACTCCTTGTAGCCGCCGAAGGGGCTGGTCGGGTCGAAGCGGTTGAAGGTGTTCGACCACACGACCCCGGCCCGCAGCTTGCTCGCCATCCAGAGGATCCGCGAGCCCTTGTCGGTCCAGACGCCGGCCGACAGGCCGTAGGGGGTGTTGTTGGCCTTCTCGACCGCCTCGGCAGGCGTGCGGAAGGTCAGTACAGACAGCACCGGCCCGAAGATCTCCTCGCGGGCGATGCGGTGCGCCTGCGAGACGCCGGTAAAGATCGTCGGGGCGAACCAGAACCCACGCTCGGGCAGCTCGCACGGCGGC
>DATIOH010000234.1:0-17233 GCA_035473375.1 Nocardioidaceae bacterium
GTCTGGCGCACCGAGACGCGAGCGGGCATCGCCTGTGGGCCAAGGCCGCGCTCAAATGCGTAGAGGTACTGCAGCCCGCTCTGCGTGAGCCCATGCTCGATGTCGTAGTGGCCGAAGGCGGCGAAAGCGAGGTACGTCGCCATCGGCTTGCGGACGCGCCAGTACCACGTGGTCAGGCCGTCGTGTCGACGCATCCCGACCATGGCGCCGTTGCTGATCGCCTGGCGCCCCTGTGGCACGGTCAGCCGGAGCTTGAATGTCGCCTTGTCGCTCGGGTGGTCGTTGCTCGGGAACCACCAGGCGGCGATCTGCGGCTCGCCGACGGCGATCGCTCCCGTCGCAGTCCGCTCGAACGGGGTCTCTCCGCCGTATCGAGTCCGCGCCGGATGGCCGGTGTAGCGCACCCGGATCGTCGCGATGTGCCCAGCACGCAACGCGGCACGCGGCCGGACGATCAGCTCGTGCGCCGTCTGCGAGAACAGCGTGCGGACGCCGTTGACCGTCACCCCCGTCGCGTGGAGCACGAGGTCGAGGCTGATCCGCGTGAGCCGGTGGTTGGGCATGACTCGGATCCTGGTGTCGCCCGTCAGCAGTCCGGTGCCCGGCCGGTACCGCACCCTCACCGCGTAGTGGCGGACGTCGTAGCCGGGATTGCCCGCATTCGGGAAGTATGAGTCGCCGATGCCGGGTGGTCGCTGCTGCACGGCAGGTGCTTCGGATGCCCCGAAGAGGCCGACGGCGAGAGCGAGAGAAGCGAGGGCGGCGCACGCGCGGATGGGCGCGGCGGCGGTGCGGGTCAGCGGAATCACTCCCGGGGGCGAGGGGCGGATGGCGGTTCTCGACTCCAGCCTTTCATCGGCCGGCGATGGCACGAAATCGTGCACCGGCGAGACCGCCATCCGTGGTGCCCCCGAGCGACTGACCCCTTGGCGGCGACCAAGCAGCCAGACGCGTCATCCCTCGTCACTTATATAGACGTCCGAGCAATGCTGTTTGGTTGCCGTCAGGCAAAGAAATTTTCGCCGTCAGGCAAAGAAATCTTGGCCTTCAGGCAAGGAAACCTTTGGCCTTCAGGCAAGGAAATCTTTGGCCCTCGGGCAAAGAAACGTCTCAGAGATTGCCGCGAAGCTCCTGCTCACGCTCGATCGCCTCGAACAGGGCCTTGAAATTGCCCTTGCCGAAGCCGAGCGACCCGTGCCGCTCGATCAGCTCGTAGAACACCGTGGGTCGGTCGCCGATCGGCCGCGTGAAGATCTGCAGCAGGTAGCCGTCCTCGTCGCGGTCGACGAGAATCCCGCGCGACTTCAGCTCCTCGATCGGGACGCGAACCTTGCCGATCCGCGCCCGCAGCTCGGGGTCGTCGTAGTACGAGTCGGGCGTCGCGAGGAACTCGACGCCGTTCAGCCGCATCCGGTCGACCGTCGCGATGATGTCGCCAGTCGCGAGCGCGATGTGCTGGCAGCCGGCGCCGCCATAGAACTCGAGATACTCGTCGATCTGCGACTTTCGCTTCGCCACCGCAGGCTCGTTGAGCGGGAACTTGACCCGGTGGTTGCCGCTCGAGACGACCTTCGACATGAGGGCCGAGTAGTCAGTCGCGATGTCGTCGCCGATGAACTCCGCCATGTTCACGAAGCCGAGCACCCGGTTGTAGAAGGCGACCCACTCGTCCATCCGGCCGAGCTCGACGTTGCCGACGCAGTGGTCGATGGCTTGGAACAGCCGCTTCGGATGCCCCTCTGGCCGGGCGACCGTCGTCGATGCCGCGACGAATCCCGGCAGGTACGGCCCGTCGTAGCGCGAGCGGTCGACCAGCGTGTGCCGGGTCTCGCCGTATGTCGCGATCGCTGCGGTCCGGACGGTTCCGTGCTCGTCGGTGAGGTCATGCGGCTCGTCCAGCACCGTGGCACCGCTCGCCCGGGCGTGCGCGATGCACTTGTCGACGTCGGGGACCTCGATCGCAATGTCGACGACGCCGTCGCCGTGGCGGCGATGGTGATCGAGTAGCGCGCTGTCGTGCGTGACACCGCCGCGGAAGACGAAGCGGGCAGACCCGGACCGCAGCACGTAGGCCTTGTGGTCGCGGACACCAGTCTCGGGGCCGGCATACGCGACCAGGTCCATCCCGAACGCCAGCTGGTAGAACTGCGCGGTCTGGGTGGCGTTGCCGACGACGAAGACCACCGCATCGAGGGCAGTGACCGGGAACGGGTCGTTCGTCGGGTCGTAGTCGACCAGTCCGACGAGCGTCTTGAGCTCGTCGAGGCTCAGCTCGGCCTGGAGCTCTTCGGACGTCAGCGCGGCGATCGTGGTATCGGTCATGGTGGGATCATCGTGACGGTCGTCACCATATGCAACTGGGCACTGATCTGTTGCGCACGTCGTACAGAATGACCGGCGGGATGACATAATCTCTGTGCAAGTTGCGCACTCTTCTCTCAAGTGAGGCGGTGGGTCCGTGTCGGTCGACGCCCTCGACGCAGCCCTTCTCCGACTCTTCGCCGAGCATCCGCGGATCGGTGTCTTGGAGGCGTCGCGCCAGCTCGGCGTCGCACGGGGAACAGTCCAGGCGCGGCTGACTCGACTCGAGCGGTCCGGGGCGGTCGCCGCATGGGGCCCGGCGATTGACGCGGCGGCGATCGGATATCCCGTCACTGCGTTCGTCACCCTCGAGATCCGCCAAGGCGGCGGCCACGACCCCGTCGGCGAGCATCTTGCCGCCATTCCGGAGGTGATCGAGGCTCACACCGTCACCGGACCCGGCGATCTGTGGGTGCGCCTGGTCGCGCGCTCGAACGCTGATCTTCAGCGCGTTCTCGACGCCGTCGTCGCCCACCCAGGGATCGAGCGCTCGGCCACGATGATCAGCCTGTCGCGCCAGATCGACCCTCGAATGCTGCCGTTGGTTGACGCTGCAGCCGGCCACGGCGAGTCAGTCTCGGCGAGCACGGGCTGACACGAGCCAACCCCTCTGCAAAGATGGCCCGACCCACTTCACTACGGATCGTCCGGCACGTGCCTGCCGGTGAAGGGTTGGAACAAGCATGGCCACTATCTCTTTCAAGGGAGCCACCCGGGTCTATCCGGGGTCCACCGTCGCAGCAGTCGACAACCTCGATCTCGAGATCGAGGACGGTGAGTTCATGGTCCTGGTCGGACCGTCGGGATGCGGCAAGTCCACCTCGCTGCGGATGCTCGCAGGTCTCGAAGAGGTCAACAACGGGCAGATCCTCATCGGCGACCGAGACGTCACTCACCTTCCGCCCAAAGACCGCGACATTGCGATGGTCTTCCAGAACTACGCGCTCTATCCGCACATGACGGTCTCCGAGAACATGGGCTTTGCGCTCAAGATGGCGGGCGTCGACAAGGCCGAACGCAAGCGCCGTGTCGGTGAGGCCGCCGAGCTGCTCGGGCTGAGCGAGCTCCTCGACCGCAAGCCGAAGGCGATGTCGGGCGGCCAGCGGCAACGCGTCGCGATGGGCCGGGCGATCGTCCGAAGCCCGCAGGTCTTCTGCATGGACGAGCCGCTGTCGAACCTCGACGCCAAGCTGCGCGTCAGCACCCGCACGCAGATCGCCGCACTGCAGCAGCGGCTCGGCGTCACGACCGTCTACGTCACGCATGACCAGGTCGAGGCGATGACGATGGGCGATCGCGTCGCGGTCATGAAGGACGGCGTTCTGCAGCAAGTCGATACCCCGCTGCACCTCTACGACAACCCCGTGAACCTCTTCGTCGCCGGCTTCATCGGATCGCCGGCGATGAATCTGCTCGAGGGCAAGTTCAACGACGCCGGTGCCGACGTCGCTGGCCACACCGTGGCGGTACCGGTGTCTGCCGCGGAGAAGTCGCAGCACTCGGGAAGCATCACGATCGGCGTCCGACCGGAGGCCTTCAAGGTCTCCGAGGGACAAGATGGCATCCCGGTCAAGGTGACAGTGGTCGAGGAGCTCGGCGCAGACGCCTACCTCTTCGGCATCGTCGACGACGGCGTCCGCTCAGACGTGATCACCGCCGGCACCACGGTGGTGGTGCGCATCGAGGCGCGCCGTCAGTTCGAGAGGGGCTCGACGGTCCACGTCGCGGCGGACCCGAAGAACGTCCACGTCTTCGTGACCGAGACCGGCGAGCGCGTCAAAACCACCGGATAGCCGTTTCTCAACACACCTGGCAGCACGGCCGGCGTCTCCCCTGGGGACGCCGGTTGCTTGCTGCCGGGCTCACCGTGAACGGCTTGTCTTCGGCCGCGCCGCCCACGACCGGAGGGCGTCGATGCGCTGAGCCAGCTCGTCGGCCGACGCGGCCGCAGCGGGCGGGCCACCACACTCGCGCCGCAGCTCCGCGTGGATCACGCCATGTGGTTCCTCTGAGCGGTGGTGCCACGCGGCGACGAGCCCGTTGAGCTCCTTGCGAAGCGCGGTCAGCCGCTCGTGAGCGGTCTGCGCCGCTGGCTCGGCCGGAGCCTGCCGTGACGAGCGGGCCTGCTCGCGGATGCGCTGCGACTGGCGGTGCCGCAGCAGATCGCGGACCTGGTCGGCGTCGAGCAGGCCGGGGATGCCGAGGAAGTCCATTTCCTCGTCGCTGCCGACGGCGACCTCGCCCTCGTGGCCGAACTCGCCGCCGTCATAGACCACTCGATCGAACGACGCCTCGCTCCCGAGGGCGGCCCATCCGACATCGTCGGGGTCGAACGCGTCTGCCGACTCTGCGGCCCCACCGTCGCGGAGCTCGTCGAGCCCACTCGCATCGTCGGCCGCTGCCGACAGCACGTGGTCGCGCTGCTGCTCGAGCTCCGCGGCGAGACTCAGCAGCGGGAGGACCGACGGCAAGAACACCGTTGCGGTCTCGCCTCGGCGTCGGGTCCGCACGAAGCGACCCACGGCCTGCGCGAAGAACAGCGGCGTGAGGGTCGTCGTCGCGTACACCCCGACCGCGAGCCGCGGCACGTCGACGCCCTCGCTGACCATCCGCACGGCGACCATCCAGCGCGAGTCGGCCTCGGCGAACGACGAGATCTTGCGGCTCGCCGACGCCTCGTCTGAGAGGACGACCGTCGGGCGCACCCCGGTCAGCCGGCGGAGCAGCGCAGCGTACGCCCGCGCGGACTCGTGATCGGCTGCGATGACGAGGCCGCCCGCGTCGGGCACGTGGCGACGCACCTCGGTCAGCCGGCGATCGGCGGCCTCGAGCACGGCAGGCATCCATGCCCCCTCGGCGTCGAGGGCAGTGCGGAGGGCCTGAGCCGCGAGGTCGCGGGTCAGCGGCTCCCCCAGCCGAGCTGCCACCTCGTCGCCCATCCGCGACCGCCACTGGACGTCGCCGGAATACGCCATGAACAGAACCGGCCGGACGACGTGATCGGCAAGGGCTTCGGCGTATCCGTACGTGTAGTCGGCACTGCTGCGCGAGACTCCGTCGACGCCCGGCGCGTAAGTGACGAACGGGATCGGGTTGACGTCGGAGCGGAACGGCGTGCCGGTGAGCGCGAGCCGCCGTGCGGCGGGCTGGAACGCCTCGCGCACCGCCTCGCCCCAGCTCATCGCGTCGCCGGCGTGGTGGACCTCGTCGAGGATGACCAGGGTCTTGAACCGTTCGGTGCGGACGCGGAACGCAAGCGGGGCAGCGGCCACGCCGGCGTACGTGACCGCGACACCGACGAAGTCTTTGCTCGCCTTGCCGCGGGTCGGAGAGTACGCGGGGTCGATCTCGATGCCCGCACGCGACGCAGCCGCGGCCCATTGGCTCTTCAGGTGCTCCGTCGGCGCGACGATGGTGACCCGCTCGATCTGTCGGCGCCGGATGAGCTCGGCGGCCACCGTCAGCGCGAACGTCGTCTTGCCCGCCCCCGGCGTGGCGACGGCGAGGAAGTCGCGCCCTGGCTTGTCGAAGTAGCTGCGCAACGCCGCGTGCTGCCACGCCCGCAGGCTGTCAGCGGTCCCCCACGCCGCCCGATCCGGGTACGCCGGACTGAGCGGCCCTGCCGATCCGGGCGCGGGGCTCATCGGGGAACTCACCGGGCGATCACGGAACGCGGTGTCCTTGCGCGGGTGCGACGGGCGGGACTGCGGGCGGAACGACCAACCCTAACGAGCCCCTCCCCCTCAGCCCTGTCCCGACCCGCGCCATTCGCGCACGTTCACCGACGGGGGCTCAGATCGAGGTCGGGGTGATCGAGACGAGTGTGTGGGTCGGGATCGGGCTGTCGCGCTGGGCCGAGCACGTCAGCCGCTGCGGATCGGCCTTGCCCTGGACAACCGCGACCTCCCAGACGCGACCGTCGACCGCGGCGAACCGCAGCGTGTGTGTCGTGTCGTCGGCGGACGACTCGAGCAGCCGAAGTGCGGCGATGCCGTCGAGACCCAGGTCGCGACGGAGGAAGATCTCAGCGGCCTGCGCGGACCACGAGTAGCCGCTGCGACCGCGCAGATGCTCGACGTCGAGCCGTCCCTCGTGGTGGTAGACGGCCATCCGCGCGGCTCGCTCGCGATCGAGTCGCCCGTAGTAGAGGCCGTGCGGCAGGACGACCACGGTGGCCGCGAAGCGATCACCCCCGATGTGCGAGACCTCCCAGGCCTCGTCTGGATGGCTGGAGAAGAGCGCCTGCGCGACCGGTCGGCCGCGCTCTGCGCAGCAGGCGTCGTGACGGCCGTGGGTACAGGTCAAGAAGAGCGGCGCGTCCCAGCGGTCGAGCCCGAGCGTGCGGCCCTGGGAGAGCGCGTCGAGATCGAGGTCGAGCAGTCCTTCGGGACCATCGAGCTCGACGGTCTCCATCCACGGCTGGTCGGGGTCTGCGTGCGCCGCGAAGACGCGCATGCGTCCGGTCGCGGTCGACCGGCCGTGCCGGCGGATCAGGGACGGGCGGACTCGGAGCTCGCGACAACGGGCCTTCAGAGCGAGCCCGACGTCGGCGGGCAGCCGGCTGTCGCGCAGCGCGTCGATGCCCCACGGCCCCGGAAACTCCACCATGAGGAAACTGCGGAAGACCGACGCTGTGCCGGCCAGCGGCTCGTCGCGCGTGAGACTCGACGTCGAGCAGCGAAACGCCTGCTCGCTCAAGAACGGACCTGGAGAAGGCCCTCGCGCACCAGGCGTCGGACGAGCACCAGACTGCTCTGCGGGTCGAGCCACGGGCCGAGATCGGCCGGACGCAGCTCGTCCTGAGTGCGCAGCCACACCAGCGCCGGCTCGAGGTATGCCGGCACCTGCAGCTCGCGGTCGCCGAGCAGCACCCGCAGGGCGTCACGACCGGAGACCAGCACGCACACGCTCCCGGGCCGCCTCACGACGGTCGAGTCCGCGTCGATCTCGCCAACCGCGAGTCGATCGACCAGACCGCCGGTCAGATTGCTCGTCCGGGTGGTGAGGAACCGCTCAGCCTCGGTTCGGGCGGCGGCTGCTGCATCGACCCGCTCGAGGTCGTCGGCGATTGCCCGCAGTCGCGCACTGAGCCCGGCCGCAAAGTCGGCCTGATCGTCGAGATAGCCGGCCGGCAGGTGGCCGTCGAGGTCGCCTGCGTCGAGCACGGCGTCGACGACACGGCCCAGCGCATTGCGCCAGGTCACCTGATTGATTCCGATTGTCACGTGGAGCGATACGTCCCGCTGCGTGCGGGCCGCATGCGGCGTCCCGGTCGGCAGGTACATGCTGACGCCGGGCTCCATCGTGACGTGGTGGGCCCCCGCGTCGTCGTGAAGCTCCCACTCCTTGCGCCCATGCGTCTGGAACACGAAGACGTCGTGCGTGTCCTTGTGGAGAGCGAAGCCCTGCGACCCCGGCGGCGTGAGGTAGGCGTTCGCCTGACACGGATGCCCAAGCTCGGCCTCAAGCTCTCTGATCAGCAGGCCGAGCGGCGGCCAGTAGCGATGTAGGCCCTGAAGGACGACCGTCGCCCCTCCGTCGAAGAGGTCGAGAACTTTGCGGCCGTCGACCAGCCCGGTGAGCGGGCTTCCGGCGATCGTCGCGTGGCGGGTGAATCTGATTGCCGGCAGCACCTCGCCGTCCTGCGCGATGCGAAGGGCGGGGGTGCGCAGCGCGGAGCTCGTCAACAGCTGATCGACGTCGGCCAGACTCAGCAGTCTGGCAACGTCGCTGGGCCGGGCGTGGTGGACATGGATGCGAGACGCCCACACCTTCTCGATGAAGGTCTGGGCGTCTCCGCTCAGAAGCTCGAGGGCTCCCAACGCTCAGCCGTCGGTGCCGTCGCTGTCGCCGCCGTCGGTGCCGTCGCTGTCGCCGCCGTCGGTGCCGTCGCTGTCGCCGCCGTCAGTGCCGTCGCTGTCGCCGCCACCCGTCACGTCGGACGCGCCGACCGTCTGCATGTCGTCGTCGCTCAGAGGAGCGTCGGGGGTCTCTTCCATGGTGTCCTCCGTCGTTGGCCGCTGTGCTGCTAGGGTTTGATGCCGTCTTACCAGGAGATACCCCGGCCAACAAGGGCCCAAACCGAGGGCCGGCGGTCGTCGACTACCACGCGCGGGCGGCCCCGGTTGCGCCCAGCTGCGCGGCGGCGCGCAACGCCGTCCACGCATGTCCCATCCGCACAACCTGGCCGTGGGTGAACTGGTTCATGCAGCTGTCGTACGAGTAGTCCATGTAGTTGTGCACGGGGTCGTCACCAGGCGCCGTGCACGTGTCGCGGTGCACCGGGCAGTTGTAGCTCGGCCGCGCCTCGCGCGGTGTGTCGGCGACCAGGTCGCCGCGCTTGCCGCACTTGCCGGCAAACGTGTGGAAGAGACCGAGCCAGTGGCCGGTCTCGTGGACCGCCGCGTCGCCCGCGCTGTAGTGGCCAGCCGATCTGCCGGGCATGGTGTGTCGCGCGATGACGACTCCGTCGAGCATCGGGGCGCTGTTGAGTCGGGTCGGCTGAGTGCCCCAGCCGAGCGATCCCGAGCGATTGCGGCCGATGTAGAGATTGAGGTCGGTCGCGCCGCCGCGATGGAGCGCCCGCTTCGCTCGCGTCTCGGCGATCGTGCCCTCGTCCATCCGCGACCACTCTCCGTTGACCGTGATGTCGACGTGCGCGAGGCGGAAGCGAAACGGGCTCGACGCGGCCGCAGACGACTCGTTGCCTGCGAACGCGCCGTTCAGGACGTCGATCTGCCGCTCGATGCGACGCTCGGGCACCCCGCCCCCGGACTTCGATCGCAGCACGTGCGCATACACGTCGATGGTCACCGACTTCGGCCACGCTGCCGTTTGCGCCGGAGACGACGCGGACGGCGCCGCAGCGTCGGAGTGCGGTTGGCTGGCCAGCGCTTGACGCAGGTCGGCAGCTGCCGCTGCGATCTGGCGCGACGACGGGTCGTCGGCGTCGTAGCGGAACGCCGACGCCGCTCGGTCGCCGTTGCGACACGCCGCCGACATCGCCGAGCGCACCTCGGCCGATGACACGACCGTCGCGGTCGACATCGAAAGGACAATCGCCAGTCCGACGGCCGAGAAAACGCGGACAGCGCGCGGAGCGCGCATGAAATGAGACCCCCTCGTGCGAAACAGACCGTCAGTCGTCGTCAGTCGTCATTCGTCGTCAAACATCGTCATTGTCGTCGTCGCCCTTCGACAGCGACTCCCAGATTTCCTTGCAGGTGGGGCACACCGGGTAGCGCTGCGGATCTCGGCTCGGCACCCAGACCTTGCCGCACAGCGCCGTGAGCGGCGTGCCCATGACCATCGCCTCGGTGAGCTTGTCTTTACGGGCGTAATGACTGAATCGGTCGTGCCCGCCCTCGTCGAGCTCCTCTTGCGTGCGCCGGTCCTCGATCGTCTCGACACCCGGGCTCAGCTCGATGCTCATCCGGCGAGTCTAACGCCGATCGACTGCGCTCCCGACCGCCCGCAGGAGACGATCCAGGCATGATCTCTACTGCCGTCGCCTCGCTCGTCGCCTCGATCGCGAGCACTCTGACGCTCGGGGCCGGGCCCGCACCGACGCCTCCCCCGGTGGACGCCGGCTTCGACTATCAGCTCGGCGGCGCCTATCCGCTGCCTCACGGCGTCACCGTCGTGACCCGCGACCGAACGGCCCAGCCAGCGGCCGGCGCGTACAACATCTGCTATGTCAACGGTTACCAGACCCAGCCGGGCCAGCTGCGCTGGTGGAAGCGGACGCACTCAGGGCTGCTCCTGCGCGATCAGGGCCAGTTGGTCCACGATCCAGGCTGGCCGGGCGAGGTGTTGCTCAACACCTCGACAGCGGCCAAGCGGCACGCGATCGCCGGTGTCATCGGACGTTGGTTCGCCGGTTGCGCCAACGACGGGTTCGACGCCGTCGAACCCGACAATCTCGACTCGTACACCCGCTCGCGTCACCTGCTCGACCGAGCCGACGCCCTGGCGCTCGCCACCCTGCTGGCCAGCCGCGCACATCGCGAGGGCCTCGCCATCGCACAGAAGAACCTCGCCGGCCTCACCCGTGAACGACGCGTCGCAGTCGGATTCGACTTCGCCGTCAGCGAGGAGTGCTCGGTCTGGCATGAGTGCGGCGCGTACCGGCACGCATACGGACGGCATGTCATCGAGATCGAGTACACCGACAACGGCCGCGCAGCCTTCCGCCGGTCCTGTCGCGACCATGGCGACGCCTGGTCCGTCGTGCTGCGCGACCGGATGCTGCGAACGCCTGCGAGCCCGCGCTATGCCTTCCAGATGTGCTGAGGGGTCGCCGCGGGCTCAGTTGAGCGACGGATCCTCCGGAAACGTCGCGAGGTAGGCCATCTCGTTGGGCTGGCGGCGGAGCACGGTCCGCCAGAGCTCGTCGGGGCGCGGATCGAGCACGTCGGTCGACAACGCCTCGACGAGGTACCAGGAGCCCTCGGCGATCTCCGCCTCAAGCTGCCCGGGCTCCCATCCGGCATAGCCGGAGAAGACCCGGACCCCGACCAGTCCGTCGAGCACCTCGTACGGCTCGGCGTCGAGGTCGACGAGCCCGAAGTCGCCCGTCAGCCGTTTGAACGACTGGTCTGGCCCGGTCCCGGCCGCGAGGCCGATGGCCAGCGCCGACTCCTCCGAGACCGGCCCGCCGGTGAACAGCAGCGGCGGCGAGACAACGGCGTCGCCCCACCCCGGCAGCACCGCGCTGAGGGGGAGCTCGGTCGGACTGTTGATCACGACGCCGAGGGCACCGTCCTCGTCGTGGTCGAGCATCAAGATCACCGAGCGGCTGAAGTTGGGGTCGATCAGTCGAGGAGTGGCAACCAGCAGCGAGCCCGCGTACGACAGCACGGTCAGGTCCCCCTGACCGCGTCTCGCACGGCACCGGCGACTGCCTTGTGAACGTCCTCGTGGAAGACGCTCGGGATGATGTAGTTCGCGTTCAACTCGCCGTCGGTGACCGTCCTCGCGATCGCCTGCGCCGCCGCTACGAGCACACGGTCGTCGATCGTCGACGCCGAGGCGTCGAGCAGCCCGCGGAAGACGCCGGGAAACGCGAGCACGTTGTTGATCTGATTGGGATAGTCCGAGCGGCCGGTCGCGACCACGGCGGCATATTGCCGCGCCTCTGCCGGGTCGATCTCTGGATCGGGGTTCGCCAAGGCGAACACGATCGAGTCGTCGGCCATCGAGGAGATGTCGGCGGCGTCGAGGAGGTTTGGCGCGCTCACGCCCACGAACACGTCCGCGCCGCTCAAGGCCTCCTTCAGCGAGCCGGCGAACGAGGCGGCATTGGTGTTGTCGGCAATCCAGCGAAGCGACGAGTCGAGGTCGTCGCGACCACGATGGATGACACCGCCGATGTCGGCGACCACGACGTCCTTGGCGCCCGACTCGATGAGAAGGCGAAGGATGGCCGAGCCCGCGGCACCGGCGCCGGACATCACGATGCGCACGTGGCCGATCTCCTTGCCGACGACGCGGAGCGCATTCGTGAGAGCGGCGAGCACGACGATCGCCGTGCCGTGCTGGTCGTCGTGGAAGACCGGAATGTCGAGAAGATCGCGCAGCCGCCGCTCAACCTCGAAGCAGCGTGGTGCCGAGATGTCTTCGAGATTGATCCCCGCGAATACCGGCGCGATGATCTGCACGGTCCGCACGATCTCGTCGACATCTTGGGTGTCGAGGCACAGAGGCCAGGCGTCGATACCGCCGAATCGTTTGAACAGGGCGGCCTTTCCCTCCATCACCGGAAGTGCGGCCTCGGGGCCAATGTTGCCGAGTCCGAGCACGGCCGACCCGTCGGAGACAACTGCGACAGCGTTGCGCTTGACGGTGAGCCGGCGCGCGTCGTCCTTGTTGGCAGCGATCGCAAGCGACACTCGCGCAACACCGGGGGTATAGACCATCGACAGGTCGTCGCGGTTGCGGATCGGATGCTTCGACGCCATCTCGATCGTCCCGCCGAGGTGCATGAGGAACGTACGGTCGGAGACCTTGCTGACGTCGACGCCGTCGATGCCGCGGATCGCGCCGACAATGTCGTCGGCGTGCTGTGTGTCCCGTGCGGCACAGGTGACGTCGATGCGGAGCTGATCGACGCCCGATGCCGTGACGTCGAGTGCCGTGACAATTCCGCCCGCGCCCTCGACGGCGGTCGTCAGCTGGCTGACGGCCGAGCCGCGCGCGGGCACGACGAGCCGAACAGTGATCGAGTAGGAGACCGAAGGGCTCAGGGCCATGGGCTCATCATGGCAAAGGGCCCGCTCAGTTCAACGTGACGCTGCCCGTGCCCTCGGGAATCAGCTCGATCCAGGTGTGGCCGGCGGGCACGGAGACGTCGTCGCCCTTCATCGAGGCGAGGGTCAGCTGTCCGGCCTTGCCGTGCTTGGTCCACTTGACCTTCTGGGCGAGATCGCCGTGCACGAGCACACCGGGGCCGGACCCGTAGAAGTACGTCACGGGCACGGGATTGCCGGCCGGGTCTTTGTAACCGGCGTCGCCGATCTTGACCCGCAGCAAGAGGATGTTGTCGGCGGTGAAGTCGTCGCCGGACTCGGCATACGAGTCGGGCCGCGTCCAGCCTGCCGAGGTGTGGGTCCAGTCGGTGGTGTGGGCCGCCGAGAACGTCGCCTGAATCGAGTTGACCTTGATGGAGCCCGCGAAGTCGGACGCGTCGCCGAACTGCAGGTACGGCGTCGGCGGCGCCTTCCAGTGCGCGCCGGGCTTGTCGGCGCGCTCGCTGAGATGCGCGAAGAGGTTGTATGGGGCAATGCGCTGGTCGCTTCGGTAAAACCCGGTTGATCCCTCGCCATAGTTGACGATGTGCGCCTGCGAGATGAGCGCCCGGGTCGGACGCGCGCCTCCGGCCGCGAGGATCTCGCCCCGAGCGGGCTTGACGATGCCCACGTCGGTGGCCCGCATCGAGCGGACCGGGCCGACGTTGTCGGGGACGTCGGAGTAGAAGAAGACGGCGAGGCGAGACAGCCCGCCTTCGACCAGCTCTTCGATGATCATGTCGGCCGAGCCGAGCCCGACCTGCGGCGCTGAGCTTGAGGTGTTGTCGATCTTCACGACATAGACGGGGTGGTCCGGGAGATCTCCGTCGACCGGCTCACCAGTGAGCGGCCACTCCTGGCTGAGCGTCATCGCGTTCGCGGTGTCGGTGGAGTCCGTCGGGTTGTCGGGGGCGGCCGGCGTGCTGTCGTCGCCTCCGCCGCAGCCGGCGAGAGTCAGGGCAAGAAGAGCGGGTACGGCGACGAGGGCGCCGGTGCGGGCGGCCCGGGATGCGCGGGCGCGGCGTGAAAGTCGACCAAAAGACATGGAATAAGTGTGACGCAGGGCCGCGCCCGATCTGGGAGCGGCCCCGCGTTTCGTCGGTGTTTTCCGTTGGGTCTCGGCGTTCTGACGGTCAGAACACCGCTGCCGGCAGCAAAAGGCGTGGCTCACGGCCGATGCCGCAAGGTGCCGGCGTACCAGGATCGGGTCCAGATCGGATCGCGCTGCACGACCGTTCCGGAGTGCGGGGCGTGCAGGATGTACCGCCGCCCGTGATGGCGGCCGAGGTAGATCGCGACGTGATAGACGGAGCCGCCGCGAGAGTGGAAGAACACGAAGTCTCCGCGACGGAGCTTGTTCTTCGGGATGTGGCGCACGTACCTCGCCTGACCGTCCGACGAGCGGGGCAGGTACAGGCCCGCCTTTCCGTACGCGAACATCGTCAAGCCAGAGCAGTCGAAGGCACGAGGGCCGTCTGAGCCGTAGCTGTACGGGTCGCCCTTCTGTCGGATGGCGACTTCGAGCCCATGGTGGATCCGGCGCTCGCGCTCGGATCGGTGGGCCTGGGCCGGCGTCGCGGCGAAGACGGAGAAACCGACTGCGACGACAAGCACGGCGGGGATGACGGCGCGCAGGCGCCGCCAGACTGCGATTGCAGGCATGGAAGAAATCTCCTTCTCACGCCTACGAAGTGAGCTGTCGGGTTCGGGCGAGAAGGTGCCCGGCCGGTGCGATTCGGCTTCACCCCGAGCGGCGGCTGGCGGCCGTCGCGATAGTGGGTCCCCCGCTCCTGCCCATGAGAATTGATCAGTTGACAACAGGGGTCACGCGCTCCGAGGGCAGGACTAGGCGTCCGGCACGCGTGCTCTTCATTTGTGGGGGCGGCCGAATGGCCTCCGCGATCCTAGGCAGGCCCGAAACGGACATAACGCCCTGGCGAAGCCGTTCAGGCTGAATGCGCCGCCATCGTGTGGGGAGGCTCACCCGGACAATCACGCTGTGTTCGTCCTCGGCTTCGGAGCGTGGTCAGGATCGCGGCTAGCCGAGCGTCGTAGTCCGCACGGGCAAGCCGACTCGCCAAGTAGCCTAGATCTGCCCGAAACGGCCCAAAAGGATGTGCGCACCGCCTACTCTTATGCTGCCTCCGCCCGCCCCGGCGGACACGATCAGCCCGGAGCCGCTCCATGACACTCGACGTTGGCGACGCGAGGATTCGTAGCCTCGCGGCAGTCGCGCGCGCCCTCGGCCTGTCGGTTCAGCTCAACGCGATGATCGAGATCGCTGCGGAAGAGGCCCTCAAGGCGCTGCCCGCTGCGAGCCTCTCGATCAGCCGGCTCGAGCAGGGCACCGGAGCTATCCGGACCCTGATCAACGTCGGAACGCTCGGGCCCGACGAGCGACGCTGGCCTGACAACGAGGTCTACCGACTCGAAGACTTCTTCTTTCTTCAGGGCGTCGTCGGCGAACTCCGCATCTGGACCATGTCGCTCGAAGACCCGCACCCCGAGCCGGGCGAGGCGGCGCTGCTGAAGTCACTCGGCAAGGGATCCTCGATGGGCGGCCCGCTGATCGTCGACGGCAAGCTGTGGGGCGAGCTCTACGCCACTCGCGAGGTCGGGGCCCGCAGGTTCAACGACGGCGACATCGCCTACGTCGAGGCGCTGGCCGCCATCTTGAGCGGCGGCATTTCGCGGGCGCTGCACGTCGACACCCTCGAGCAAATGGCGTTCCACGATCCGCTCACGGGGTTGGCCAACCGCCGCGCGCTCGACCGCGCGGCCGCCATGGCATTCGACGGGGTCGCCGAGCAGGCGGCGCGCACCGTCAGCGTCGTCGCCGTTGACATCAATCTCCTGAAAGAGGTCAACGACCAGTTCGGCCACGCCGAAGGCGACCGGCTCCTGACCTCGGTCGCGCAGATCATGCAGCGACACTTCGGCCCCCTGCACGGGAGCCTGGTCGCCCGGATCGGCGGCGACGAGTTCACCGTCCTGGTCCCGGGTCATCACATCGACCGCGTGCGCGGCGCTGCCGCAGCAGTCTGCGACGACACCGCTG
Organism: Nocardioidaceae bacterium; assembly: GCA_035473375.1. Classification (GTDB taxonomy): domain Bacteria; phylum Actinomycetota; class Actinomycetes; order Propionibacteriales; family Nocardioidaceae; genus DATIOH01. The sequence goes on from DATIOH010000234.1 coordinate 15,706, forward strand.
CCCTGCCGATCGGCACCGGCGTCTCCTGCGGGATCGCGACCACGACGATCGGCGTCGACGACTTCAGCTCCGACGAGATCTTCCGCCGCGCCGACCAGGCGCAATACCGAGCCAAGCGGCTCGAGTTGCGGATCCCCTGCCTCTTCGGGGCGCCGCCGCCGAACCGCAGTCCTCTCGGACTGTAGGACCGCAACTGCCCGGCTGAGGCGCTGACAGACTGACAGGCGTGCTGGATCGAAGGACGCTCGAGCGAGCGCGGCGGGGCGTCATGCTCACCTTCGTCACAGCCGGATTCGGGTTCGCGTCGTTCGCCGCGCGCACACCGGCCGTCAAGGAATCACTCGGGTTGAAGGCGAGCGGTCTCGGCCTGCTGCTTGCGTGTCTGGCAGTCGGCGCGATGGCGATGATGCCGATCAGCGGGATCGTCATTCACCACGTCGGCCCAGCCCGCGCGGTCGGTATCGGAGCGGGCCTTCACTCGAGCGGGTTCCTGGCCGTCGGCGGCGGACTCCTCGCCGACTCCGCGCCACTGACGGGCCTGGGTCTGTTTGTCACCGGGCTGGGAATCAGCCTTTGGGATGTCGCGATGAACGTCGAGGGCGCCGGAGTCGAGCGCGCCCTCCGACGCACCTTGATGGCCCGGTTTCATGCCGGCTTCAGCCTGGGCACCGTGCTCGGCGCCCTCGCCGGGGTGATCTCCGCAAGCGTGGGCCTGGGCGTTGCCGGCCAGACGATCGCGACAGCGGCTCTGCTCGCCGTCCTCGCGGCCGTCGGCATCGCCTCGTACACGCATTCCCGGCCCGATGCGCGACGCGGTGGCCCCTCGTCGCGGACCCTCGTCTGGGCCGCGTGGCGAACGCCGCGCACCTTGATCGTGGGACTGATGGTGCTGGCCTTCGCCTTCACCGAGGGCGTCGCGAACGATTGGACGGCCGTCGCGCTCGTGTCCGGGCTCGACGCGTCCGATGCGGTCGGGGCTCTCGGCTACGGCGTGTTCGTAACGGCGATGACGCTCGGGCGGACGTTCGGAGGAACGGTGGTCGACCGCTGGGGTCGGGTCGCCGCCCTTCGCGGATCGGCGGTTACGGCCGCAGCCGGCGTCCTTCTCGTCGTCGCGGCCCCGACCGTGCCGATCGCGTTCGCGGGCAGCGTCCTCTGGGGACTGGGCGCTGCGCTCGGCTTCCCCACGGGCATGAGCGCGTCGGCCGACGACCCGACGAACGCGGCCATCCACGTGTCCGTCGTGACCTCGATCGGCTACTCCGCTTTCCTGGCCGGCCCGCCGCTGGTCGGCTTCCTCGGCGACCACTTCGGCGTCCGCGACAGCCTTATGGTGGTGCTCGTTGCCTTGGGGCTCGCCCTCCTGACGGCAGGCTGGGCCCGGCCCCTCACCCGACCAGCGGTCACGTATTCGCGGTGACAGGTCACGAATTCACGCCCAGCGGTCGCCTTCTCCCCGTCACCGGTCAGGATTTCGCGGCGGCACGTTCGGTCGTGAGGAAGAACCTGACCGCTCGCCCGGATTACG
>DATIOH010000235.1:0-4233 GCA_035473375.1 Nocardioidaceae bacterium
GAGGGCAGGCTGAGACCGACGTTCGTGCCCTGGTACCTGTCGGCCAGGCCCTTCGCGACCTGGGCGATCTCGGAGTGGTCGGCGCTGGACAGCGACAGCAGGCCGACCTCTTCGAAACCCGTTGCCGCGACGGACTGCTCGACCATCGCCGCGATGCCCGTGATGCTGCGCTCGCGCACCGGCCGGGTGATCATGCCGGCCTGGCAGAAACGGCAGCCGCGGGTGCAGCCGCGGAAGATCTCGACGCTGAACCGCTCGTGCACGGTCTCGGCGAGCGGCACCAGCGGCTTGCGCGGGTACGGCCACGCGTCGAGGTCCATGAGGGTGTGCTTCTGCGCCCGCCACGGCACGCCTGACCGGTTCGGCGCCACCCGCTTAATGCGCCCGTCGGCGAGGTAGTCGACGTCGTAGAACTTCGGCACGTAAACGCCGCCCGATGCGGCGAGGCGCATCAGCAGGCCGTCGCGCCCCTCGGGCCTCCCGTCGTCCTTCCACTCGCGGATCACCGAGCTGATGGCGAGGACGATCTCCTCGCCGTCGCCGAGAACCGCCGCGTCGACGAAGTCGGCGATCGGCTCGGGGTTGAACGCGGAGTGGCCGCCCGCCAGCACGATCGGGTCTTCGTCGCCGCGGTCGGCTGCGTGGACGGGGATGCCGGCAAGGTCGAGCGCGGTGAGCAGATTGGTGTAGCCGAGCTCGGTCGCGAACGATACGCCGAGGACGTCGAATGCGCCGACGGGCCGGTGGCCGTCGACGGTGAACTGCGGGATGGCGTGCTCGCGCATCACCGCCTCCATGTCGGGGAAGACGGCATAGGTGCGCTCGGCGAGGATCCAGTCGCGCTCGTTGAGAATCTCGTACAAGATCTGCACGCCCTGGTTGGGGAGGCCGACCTCGTATGCGTCGGGATACATGAGCGCCCAGCGGACCTCGGCGTCGTCCCAGTCCTTCAATGTGGCGTTGAGCTCGCCGCCGACGTACTGGATGGGCTTCTGCACCGACGGAAGCAGCGGCTCGAGCCGGGCGAACACGGACTCGACGGGCATACGGCGGACACTCCCAACAGGTCGACTGGTCAGCTAACCAGCCTACGCTGCCCGGCTCACGATCACCCGGCGCTGTGGATGGCCCAGTTGAACGGCGGCGCGTCCCAGCCGCGTGCGACGGCCACCCGCAGCCACAGGGCCATCAGCATCTCCGGCCCTACCGCGCTGTCGATGCCGCCGAGGTCGACGATCTGCTCGGGCCGCCAGCCGAACGACTGCAGCAGGGCTGCGACGCGGTCCTTCGCGAGCGCGCTGTCGCCGCTCATGAAGACGACATGGTCGCCGGGCACGAGCGTCGGCTCGACCATGACGTTGTTGTTCATGGTGTTGAGCGATTTCACGATCAAAGCGTCGGGGAACTCGTTCTGCAGCCGCTGGCCGATCGAGTTGTCGACCGTCGCTGTCGCGCGGGGAAAGCCGCCGTCGACCGGTTCGAGATCGTTGGACACGTCGATGACGGGCTTGCCGGCGAGGTTGTCGGCGCCGGCCATCGACAGGGCGGACACCGCGTTGCGCCCATTCGTCGCGTTGATGAGCAGCTCGGAGGCCGCGGCGGCGTCGGCAAACGATCCGGTGCGGACGCCCTCGATCTCCGCGAACGGCGCGAGGCTCTCGGAGTCGGCTGATCTCGCCCCGACCCACACCTCGTAGCCGAGCTCGCTCAGCCGCCCGACCAGTCGCTGCGCGACCTGTCCGGTGCCCAGAACGCCGACGGCGTCGGCCTTGCTGTCAGCCATGTCTGACCTCTCGTCGGCGACTTCGATGCGGATCTACGGCGAGTACGGGTCGACGTGCTCGCAGCCATGGAACGTGTCGTGCTTCTCGAGCGGACCGGTGTACTGAACCCGGTCGACCCCTGCTCCGCACTTGATGAAGTCGGGAGAGCCGTCGTGGTAAACGAGAATCGTGTCGCGGCCGACGCCGGCGAAGAGGAAGTCCGCGCCGCGACGAACGTTGAAGTTGTCGGCGCCGACACCGCCGCGAAGCGAGTCGTCGCCGCCGCCGTCCATCAGGAAGTCGCGCCCCGGGCCACCGAAGAGACGGTCGTCACCCGCCCCGGACCGGATGCTGTCGTCGCCTCGGAGACCGTAGATGTTGTCCGCCGACGGCGTCCCGTGCAGCGAGTCGTCGTCCTCAGTTCCTCGAATAGGGGCCGCGGCGAGAGCCGGCGTCGCCAGGATCGCCGTCACCACGAGGGCGGTGGCCGTCGCGGCCAAGGGCAGGAGCTTCATGTGCGTCCTCGATTCGTCAGCGTGCCGAGACTGCAAGCGAGCATCCACAGCCTATGACGCCCCGGACCTCACGCGCTGAAGTCGACCTCTGCCGTCTCGACGGTCCCCGCTGTGCGTCCGGGTGCGGTGTGATTGGCCCAGTAGAGGTTGGTGTGCGCGATGACGAGGTCGGGAGTCGGGGCGCCCCACTCGCTCTGGTCCTCGGTGGTGTGCGCGTCGCCGACGAGGGTCGCGTCGTAGCCGCGGACGATCGCCCCGTGCAGGGTGGAGCGGATGCACTCGTCGGTCTGCGCGCCCGACACGATCAGGCGGCCGATCCCGAGATCGTCGAGGACGCCCTCGAGTGTCGTGTCCTCGAATGAGTCGGCGAAGGTCTTGTCGACGAGCGGCTCGTCGTCGGTGCGGCTGAGCTCGGGCACCAGCTGCCACTCGTCGCTTCCGCGAACGAGGTACTCGCTCGAGTGCTGCACCCACACGACGGGCACCTTCGCTGTACGCGCCTTGTCGACCAGCGTCGCGACGTTGGCGACGACGGCGTCACGAGCGTGCGCGCCCTCGACGACGCCGTTCTGGACGTCGACGACCAGGAGAGCCGTGTGCGGGCGGTTCTTCAGGGTGGTCATGCGGATGCCTCCGTGAGAGTCCGGGCGTTCGGTCTGCCGAGAAGGTTAGTCACGACCTCCGACAGAGCACGCGTCTAGAACGCGGTGATCGACGCTGGAGCCCGTTCGCGACGCGTCAGCGCGCGCAGCATCGCGACCTGGCCGTGCCGGCGGAGCGCGACGCCGGTCAGGAGCCCGAGCACCGGCACGAGCGCGTCGTCGGACAGCGGCGGGGTCTCGATGCCCACGCTGACCGCGAGGTCGTCGCTGTGGACCGCAATCTCCATCAGCCGGGTCAAGACGAAGTCGTCGAGCACGAGGGACCACAGACCGGACGGCGCAGTGACCCGATGCTCGCGGGCGGTCGTCGCGAGCGACTCGGACTGGCTCGCGACAGCGGCGTCGACCTGGTCGGCCAGCGCCGCGGCCCCGACCTCGGCCGTGTGCTCGCCGTTCTCGCGGATGACGGTGTTGACTGCCGTGTCTGGAGGGGCGTCGATCCACGTCACCCGGGCGTAGTGGTCGCTCAGCGCGACGGCGTCGAGATCAGAGCTCCCACCGCCGATGGAGTCGCCGATCATGAAGATCTGGCTGGACAGATGGCCGGCGAGACCGCAGACGGAGAACTCGGCGAGCGCGCTCGGGCCAGCCCAGGCGGCCGCCACTGCCGGGTCGCGCAGCAGTGGGCCGACCGTGGCCGCTGCGGTGAGGTAGGCGTCGCGAATGCTGGGATCTGTCGGCACACCGCCACCGTATTGCGGCCCGCCGACAGCCGACGGTCAGAAGCGGCGCGAGCGCGCGAGCCGTCCGCGCAGGACGACGCCGAGGCCGATCGACCGCTCGGTGCGCAGGTGGATGTTGACGAGCAGGCCAACGGCCATCAGCGACGCGAACATCGACGTGCCCCCGTACGACACGAGGGGCAGCGGCACACCGGTCACCGGCATGATGCCGAGACACATTCCGATGTTCTGGAATGCCTGGAAGCCGAACCAGACGGCCACGCCTGCAGCGGCTAGGCGCCCGAACATGTCGTCGGAGCGTGCGGATATCCGCAGAGCGCGCCACAGCAGCGCCAGGAAGCACAGGATCAGAGCAGCTGCCCCGATCAGCCCCAACTCCTCGCCTGCGACCGTGAACACGAAGTCGGTGTGCTGCTCGGGCACGAATCCCGACTGTGTCTGCGAACCATGGAACAGGCCCTGGCCGAAGAGCCCTCCGTTGCCGATCGCGACCCGGGCCTGGGTCGTGTTGTAGCCCGCTCCGCGCGGATCGTGGGCGGGATCGAGGAACGCCGCGAAGCGGTCGAGTTGGTAACCGTGCAGGAAGCCGAGGGCGACCGCTGCGAAGGCG
>DATIOH010000236.1:0-6137 GCA_035473375.1 Nocardioidaceae bacterium
GACCGCTGCCTTGAGGAGATAGACGGCAGCCTCGACGGCGGCAAACGCGGACATCGCGAAAACCGCCGGCCACGGTCGCCAGGCGTACTGCGACGCGATCAGCGCGCCGGCACCGACGATGGGAACGGCGAACCGCAGGTCACCAAGCTCGGCGATCGCCGACAGCAGCCACGGAGCCGAGTCGGGGCGCGGCTGAATGGCGGCCCTGATCTCGCGGTCGAGATGGGTGAACGGCCCGCCGACGACCACGTCGACCGTGAGCACCGCGAGCACACTCAGCGCGACCCAGACCATCGCGGTCTCGCGTCGCGTCAGCCGCGGCCGTCTCAGCACAGCGAGAGACGTCATCGAGGCAGGTGGCGGCGCTGCGCCATCCGCGGCCCCCGGCGCGGACGCCCGGGCAGCCGAGTGGTGACGACGTGCTGGACGCGATAGCGGTGCGGGCGGTCGGGCTCGAGCAGATCGGCGAGCGCGTCGTCGTCGATCTCCTCGCCGGTCATCGCCCATCCGACATGGCGAGCAATGTGGTAGTCGCCGAAGCTCACGGCGTCAGCGTCGCCGTGGGCTCGCTGCCGCACCTCGGCGGCCGTCCAGGCGCCGACGCCGGGAACCGATCGGAGCCGGCGCTCGACCTCGTCGGAGGCCAGCCCGACGGTCCGCTCGAGCGAGTCGGCGACCCGTGCTGCACGGACGATCGTCTGGGATCGGGCGCCGTCGATGTGACAGCGCAGCCACTCCCACGACGGGATGGAGGCGAGGGTCGGTGCGTCAGGCGGGGTCTTCAGTCCACGCTCGGCACCCGGGCCGGGCGCTGGCTGGCCGAACCTCGAGACGAGCCGTCGCCAGCCGAGCCAGGCCTCTCGTCCGGTGACCTTCTGCTCGATGACGGCCGGCACGAGAGCCTCGAGGACCCGGCCCGTGCTGGGAACCCGCCAATGCGGGTTGCGGGTCCAGGCAGAGCGCACCACCGGCGACGACGGGTCGAACGACGACACGTCGTCGTCGGCGCCGAGCATCGCCGGCGCCCGGTCGAGAAGCCACGGAGCGCCGAGACCCCAGGCGGCGATCTCGATCTCGCCAACGGGCGCTCTGCGGACAATGCGCATAGTCGTGGGCCCGTCGGGCGTCAGAACGGCGCGCCAGACAGTGCCGTCGGGGTCAAGCTGGAAGGTCGGGTCGCAGCTTCCGCGCCGCAGCGGTCGGAGGACGTCGTACGGATCGCACGGCCAGTCGGGCCGCCAGCGGCGGATCGCCGGAAGTCCCACCGTCAGGGTCACGCGCACAGGCTAACCCGCAGGTCCGACGGACGATGTCGGCGCGGCTCGGCACAATGCGGGCATGCCCGGGATGCTTTTCGCCGATCTCGTCGCGACCTCCGGCGAGGTCTCGTCGACCCGCTCTCGCCTGGCCAAGCGCGACGCGTTGGCGGCCCTCCTTGGGCGGGCGGAGCCTGACGACATCGAGATCCTCGTGTCGTACCTCGCCGGCGAGACGCGCCAGCGCCGTACCGGGATCGGCTGGGCTTCTCTTCGTGGTCTGCCGGACCCTGCCGACGAGCCGTCGCTCACCATCCAGGAGATCGACGCCGAGCTCGAGCGCGTGAGCGCGCTTGCTGGGCCTGGCTCGGCGGGTCGGCGGGCCGACGCCGTCGGCGCACTCTTCGGCCGCGCCACCGAGCCCGAGCAGCGGTTCCTGCGCGGGCTGTTGTCGGGCGAGATCCGCCAGGGTGCGCTCGACTCGGCGATGCTCGACGCTGTCGCGGCGGCGTCTGGTGTGCCGCTGGCAGCAGTGCGTCGGGCCGCGATGCTGCGCGGTGTCACTGGGCCGGTCGCCCGAGCTGCGCTGGTCGAAGGCGCCGACGCGGTGCGCGCATTCACGCTGACAGTCGGACAGCCGATCCGTCCGATGCTGGCGTCGTCGGCTCCCGACGTCGACGCTGCGTTCGACAAGATCGGGGCCGGCCCGTCTGCTGCGGATGCGTCGATCGACACCAAGGTCGACGGCATTCGGATTCAGGTGCACAAGTCCGGCGACGAGATCCGCGTCTTCACTCGCAGCCTCGACGAGATCACTGGGCGCCTCCACGATGTCGAGGAGGTCTCGCGGACCCTGCCCGCCGACCAGCTGATCCTCGACGGCGAGGCGATCACACTCGATGAGACCGGGCGACCGCGACCGTTCCAGGACACGGCGTCACGCACGGCCACCCAGGCCGCCGACGATCCCGACGAGGTCGGCGCGCCCATCACGCCGTTCTTCTTTGACGTCCTGCACGTCGACGGGCACGACCTCATCGACCTGCCACTGCGCGAGCGGCTCGACCGTCTCGACGGCCTCGTGCCCGACGCGCACCGCACGACGAGGGTGGCCACCGCCGACCCTGCCGCGGCCGCCGAGTTCTTTGCCGCGGCCGTCGCGGGCGGGCAGGAGGGCGTCGTCGTCAAGAGCCTCGACGCGCCGTACGACGCCGGCCGACGCGGGGCCGCCTGGGTGAAGGTGAAGCCGCGCCACACCCTCGACCTCGTCGTGCTCGCGGTCGAGTGGGGTTCCGGCAGGCGTCGGGGCTACCTGTCCAACATCCACCTCGGCGCTCGCGACCCCGCCGGGGGGTTCGTCATGCTCGGCAAGACGTTCAAGGGCATGACCGACGAGATGCTCGCCTGGCAGACCGAGCGCTTCACCGAGCTCGCGATCGAGCCCGAGAAGGTCCGCGATGGCTACGTCGTGAAGGTGCACCCCGAGCAGGTCGTCGAGATCGCCTTCGACGGCCTGCAGCGATCGACGCGTTACCCCGGCGGCGTCGCCCTCCGGTTCGCGAGGGTGCTGCGGTATCGCGACGACAAGACGGCCACCGAGGCAGACACGATCAGCGCGGTCCGGGCTCTTCTCTAAGTGTCACGGGCTCGGACGCGAGCTGCCTCCATTGCCCCTCGGACACGACCTCGACGCTGCCGTCGGTCACCTTGATGGCGGTCTGGTCGTCGATGGCGTACGCCGGACCTGCGATGTCGGCGGCCCATGTCTCCGCCTCGGCCATGGTGTTGTGCGGCATGAGCTCGTGATCCAAGTGCGGGAAGATCGAGAAGTCGACGACTCCGAGGGTGCTGTCGCCGCCGGTAGGCGGGGTCCAGTTGACGAAGTCGTCTCCGATCCGCGGGGTCATCACCATGCTGCCAGCGCTCACTCCCACCCAGACCGTCTCCGGCAATGACGGCAGCAGGTCGGCCAGCCCGGACTCCCGCATCCAGTGGCACAGGTACAGGGCGTCGCCGCCGTCGACCAGCAGAACGTCAGCGTCGCGGACCCAAGGAACCCACCGCTCCTCGCCGATGCTGGGCAGCGCGCTGAGCTCGAGCACGCCCACCGACTTCCAGCCCAGGTCGCACATCGGCGACGGCGACCGGCCGGCGACGAAGCGCCAGACCGACTGTGGTGTGCACATGGGGTGGCCGTACTCCGCGGTGGGGATGCACAGGGCGCTGGAGTCGGCGATCGGCTTGCCCAGCAGGTCGACCAACGAGTCGCGGATGCTCGCGTTGGTGATGCCGCCGGACGTGAGCAGAAGCCTCACGATGCCTCCCCATGCCATTCGCTCCCTGCGGACGACAGAGCGAGGCTATCGACATCGCGCCACGGGTGCGCGCACCGACCGGACCGGGGTTGGCCAAGACCGAGAGCCGGCGACAGCTCATTCTCCTCCGCGCTCAGAGCTGCAGCATCGACGCCGAGATCAGGTACGAGGCGGACACCGCTTCGGGGTCGTGGAGATCGTCCGCACCCTCCAACACGGCCTGCGCGCGTGCGCGCACCGCGGCGCCGGGATCGGCCGCGACCAAGTCGGCGCACAGCCCTGCGACCACAGCGGCCGCATCGTGATCGTCCAGACCGTCGAGGGCGAGTCCGTTGTCGAGAGTCGTCGCGACCTCAAGGAACACCTCGCGCGCCATCTCGGGGTCGACCTCGGGCCGGCTCTGCGCGACCTCGTCTGCGGTCGTCAGGAACTGATCGAACGGCGGGCGGACAGTACTGGACGTCATGCGACGAGCCTCGCAACGCGTTCTGCTCCGAGCAACCGGATATCTCGCTCACGTGCTAGCGGACGGGGGCGAGGTCCGGCCGCTTCGCGACGATGAGGTCTCCGGACGACGTGCCTCGCAGGCGACGACCGAGCCAGGGTGCGAGGTGTCTGCGCGCCCATCGGACGTCGGATCCGACGCGCGTGCCCAGCGGCTCCCGCGGACGCCACGGAAGCGGATCTGCCCACGTGCCGTCGCCCATCCCCAGCGCCTCGAGAGCGGCGCGGGTGACCCGCTCATGCCCGATGGCCGACAAGTGCAGACGGTCCTCGCTCCAGGCGTCCGGGTGAGCGAAGACCGGTGCCGACCAGAGCGGGACGAGCACGCAGTCGTACCGGGCCGCCGTCTCCTCGACGAGCGTCGTCAGGGCCTTGATCCGCGGCAGCGTGCGCCCGACAATCCGAGACCGCGAGGTCGGGTCGACGGATTGGAAGAGCATCACCTGCGAGCCGTTCTCGCGCAGCCGGCGGACGGTCCCGTCGAACAGCCTGCTGATCTCGTCGATGTCGACGCGCGGCCGCAGCACGTCGTTGGTGCCGCCCGCGAAGCTGACGAGCTCGGGCTTCAGCTCGATCGCGCGCGGGATCTGCTCCTCGACGATCTGGCCGATCCTGCGTCCGCGGATCGCGAGGTTCGCATACCGCACCGTTGAATCGCTCGCGGCGAACCGCTCGGCGAGTCGGTCGGCCCACCCTCGGTAGCCGCCGTCGTCGCCGGGATCGTCGAGTCCCTCGGAGAAGCTGTCGCCGACCGCCATGAACGTGCGGGGGACAGGAGGCTCGGGCATCCCGCCATTTTTGCACCTGCCGCCCTCAGCCCTCGGGACGCTCGAGGATGGCCGTCACGCCCTGACCGCCGGCGGCACAGATCGAAATGAGACCGCGCCCGGAACCGCGTTCGGCGAGCAACGCGGCGAGGGTGGCGACGATCCGGCCGCCAGTCGCCGCGAACGGGTGCCCGGCCGCCAGCGAGGAGCCCACCACGTTGAGCTTGTCGCGATCGATCGGTCCGAGCGGCTGAGCCAGGCCGAGCCGTTGCGCACAGTAGATCGGGTCCTCCCACGCCTTCAGTGTCGCGAGCACCTGCGAGGCGAATGCCTCGTGGATCTCGTAGAAGTCGAAGTCCTGCAGCGTCAGCTTGGCCCGCGCCAGCATTCGCGGAACCGCGTATGCGGGGGCCATCAGCAGACCCTCGGCGCCGTGCACGTAGTCGACGGCAGCCGTCTCGTGCTGCGTGAGGTACGCGAGCACTGGCAGCCCATGGCGCTTGGCCCACGCTTCGGAGGCGAGCAGCACCACGGACGCGCCGTCGGTGAGCGGCGTCGAGTTGCCCGCGGTCATGGTGGCCGTCGCGCCTTGTCCGAAGGCCGTTCGCAGGGCACCCAGCTTCTCCATGCTCGTGTCGGTGCGGAGGTTGTCGTCGCGCTCCAAGCCGCCGAACGGGGTGACGAGCGACTCGAAGAATCCGCGCTCGTACGCGGCCGCCAGCCGCTGGTGCGATGAGAGGGCGAGCGCGTCCTGGTCTTCGCGCGTGATGTCCCACTCGACGGCCGTGAGCGCTGCGTGCTCGCCCATCGACAGGCCGGTGCGGGGCTCGACGTTGCGCGGGGCCGACGGCGCGAGGTGCGCAGGTCGAAGCTTGGCGAAGGCAGCCGCTCGCCCGTGCAGCGTCTTTGCGCGACTGGCCTCGAGCAGGATCTTCCGCAGCCCCTCGCTGACGCTGATGGGGGCGTCGGACGCCGTGTCGACCCCGCCTGCGATCCCCACGTCGATGGCCCCGACCGCGATCTTGTCGGCGACGGCGACCGTTGCCTGCAGTCCCGTGTCGCACGCCTGCTGGATGTCGTAGGCGGGCGTCTCCGGGCTCAGCCGCGACCCCAAGACAGCCTCACGAGTCAGGTTGAAGTCGCGGCTGTGCTTGAGCACTGCGCCGGCGGCCACTTCGCCCAGCCGCTCACCCCGTAGGCCGAACCGGTCGGCCAGACCGTCGATCGCGGCCGTCAGCATCTCCTGATTCGACACCTTGGCGTAGGGGCCATTCGAACGTGCGAAGGGGATGCGG
>DATIOH010000237.1:0-7713 GCA_035473375.1 Nocardioidaceae bacterium
GCCGTCCTCGTCGACGAGCGGCCGGCGGCCGAGGATCGGCAGGAGGGCCTGCTCGATCAGCTGACGCAGGTGCGCCGCCGACTCGGGCATCGCGATCGGCCCGGCCTCGGCGAGCGCCCACTGCCGGGCTAGTGTGCCGGACACCGGAACACCGTCCGGGGTGAGCGGGAAGACACTGGCGGGGGCGCTGTCGAGAAGGGGCGGCGCCTCGTCGCCGTACGGCGTCGGCGCGTCGCCGCGGAAGGTCAGGAAGGCGGGGTGCACGACACCGAACACCTCGCGAAGAGCGCGAATCGAGATCGCCGCGAGCTGCCGGGCGTCGTCGCGCGTGAGGTCGATGGAGAAGTTCGTCGAGCCGCTGGTTGCCAGCGCACGTGCCGGCGCCGACGGCAGCTCGTATCCGATGTACGTCAGCTCCGCGGCCTGCTGCTCGCTGAGCCAGTGCTGTCGGTCGAGCTGTCGGTTGCTGGACGCCTCGCCGCGGACCCAGCCGTCGCCGACCGCGAGGAACTGCACGAACGGCTGCTGACCACCGGAGGCGTCATCGGCGTCTGCCTCGCGGGACACGACGACGACGTCGCCGTCCGTCATGTCGGCGATCACGCCTGCGAGCCATTCCTCGAATCGCTCCCACCCGCGGTCCACGCTTCGCTCCAGTGCGAAGTCTGAGAAATCCGTCATGACGTGTAGCCCCTCAATCGGCTGAGACTGTCTCTCAGACAACGCTAGGTCTGGACCGGGCGCGACAGCGTCAGCCGATCGGCCAGACGACGGCGTCGGACGGCTCGACCTAGGGCCACCGGTCGGACGGGTCCCCACGGGCTCAGTGCCGGCCGTCCGCGCAGGTCAGGACGGGCTCGATGCCCCCGTGAGTCGCCTCTCAGTGCATGGAGTGGACGACGGCGTGACCCTTGCCGCGCGCGATCATCCAGCGGTTGACGGGGACCGTGAGCACGAATGCCACCACGAGTGAGGCGCCGAGGCTGACCCAGAACAGCAGGTCGGCGAGCGTGGCGTCGAGCGCGCCGGGCACAGCCACGATGAACGCGTTGTCGACGATCTCCATGGTGAGGATTGAGACGGTGTCGGCCGCCAGCGCGATGCCGATCGCCTGGCGCAGGTCGAGGCCGCTGCCGAGCACCGACCGCATAGTCAGCGCGTATCCGAAGGCGAACGCCAACACGATGGCAAGCGCGATCGACGCGACGTTGCCCCATCCGAGCGCGGTGGCGATCACCATGCCGAGGATCTCGCCGATCGCGCAGCCGGTCAGGCAGTGCAGCGTCGCCATGATCGCGGTCATCGTCAGGCTCGTGCCATGGCTGTGCTCGTGGCCGTGCTCATGGCTGTGCTCATGGCTGTGCTCGACGCCGTGGTCATGGCCGTCGACCGTCGACTCGTGGTGCTGATGCTGGCTCATCGCTCCCTTTCGCAGCCCATGTCGTTGGCCGGGACCCTCGTGCTCGCCGTCAGCGATCATACCCCCCTGAGGTATAGATGAGCCACGCCGCGCTGCCGCCAAAGTGGATCCATTGTGGAGAGAACGGGACACGCAAGCGGCGTCCTATTTAGGGCTTTTGACTCAGCCGCTCGCACACCTCCGACCGGCCATTCGGATGACTTCTTGTCACGATATGCCTGCTTGCGAGGACAGGCGGCGAGCGGCCGAGGTACACACATTGGCATGCAGCCCGAGTTCGACGACGTCGCCCGGGTCTCCGATTCACGCCGAGAGCAACTCGAGCGTCGGTCGGCGACACGGCGCGAGAAGGTGCTGCGCACCTATCCCGACACCGGAGAGTTCCTCCTCGCGATGAGCGACGAGCCCACGGCGAAGTCGGCGTTCGACCATGGCGCGCCTTGGCAGCGATGGGTCGCCGAGCTGCTGCGCGAGGAGTTCCCCACGGGGGTGTTTCTCTTTCACCGGCGCCGCGGTCCGGGACGGCACGACGACATCGACGTCGTCGCCGTGCTGCCGTCCGGGGTCTGGGCGATCGACATCCGCCGCTTCGAAGGGTCGCGCGCCGAAGTGCGCTCTGTCCGGGAGGGCCGCTCGACGAGGAAGTACCTCGACGTCGACGACACCGACGCGAGCGCCGTCCTCGAGGACCTCGACGACCAGGCGCGCGCCGTCGCGAACGCGCTCGCCAACGCCGGCTGGGAGAACATCGAGACTCGCAGCATCCTGTGCCTCGTCGACGTCGATCCTGGCTGGCGGGGTCACGCCACGGTGGGCGACGCGCATATCGCGAAGCCGCGGCCGATGCTCAAGCTGCTGGCCGCTGGCCCCGAGGTTCTCGACGGCACCGACGTCGCGTCGCTCGGCCTCTCGCTCGACAAGGCGCTTCCTCGCCAGCACTCCGGCAGCTGAGCCGGCCGATTCCGCTCGCGTTCGCATCGCCCGTTCGCATCGCGGACCAGTCGCGCATGCAAACAGCCCGGCGGTCGGGGACCGTCCGGGCTGTTCTAGGCAGAGGGGTGCCGCGCTGAGGAGCGTCAGCCCTCTCGTGGGTGCTGCCCGGCACTCCCCTGCTGCGCCGGACCGAGTCACCATCGCACGGATTCCGTCCGAAATGCCGCGGACGCGCCAGAAATAACCCAAACCGAGGACGACATCTCAACCGTACGGACGATGCTGCCGCGTCGCCGGAGTTCTCACGGGGTCGGCGGGTTCTCGGTATTGCGGGGACCTCGCCGCGTATTAGGTCGAATGGCTAACACTTGCCGTCCGCATGGCCACAGATGGCCTAATCGTGCCTTTCCGACCTGGATCGCGTGACACCCTCATTACCTGCCACACAATCAGACGAGGTCGGCATCCTGTGAGGGGGGTGACCGGCCTCGTCGCTTTGTGTCCCGGGCCAATCTCCCGCCCGCGCCGAAGGCGTCGGGCCAGCATGGAGGAGCGCCGCTAGGGTAAGTCGAGTGCCGCGGTCGTGCAGTCCGCAGGCAGCGGGAGACGGGGCGGTGAGCGTGCAGATGGCGTCGCGGGGCTCGCCCGACGAGGTCGGGACGGTCGGTTCGACGACCGAGTCTGCTGCGCGCGTCTTCCCTGGCCAGCGGCCCGACTCCGAGCCGCTCGACGCCGACGCGGCCGCGCTCGCCCAGCGCTTCATGGGCGGAGACGTCGGAGCACTGGCAGATCTCTACCGCGACACGTCGTCGCTGGTCTTCACCATCGCGCTCCGCACCCTCGCCAGCAGGCCGGACGCAGAAGATGTCACCCAGCGCGTCTACATGCAGGCCTGGCGGAGCCGGCACACCTACGATCCGTCCCGCCGCCCACTCCGCGCCTGGCTCGTGGGCATCACCCGACACGTCGTGGCCGACAAGATCGGCGAGCGGTCGCGGCAGATTCGGCTCGAGCAGCGGCTGGGCGAGGCCGGCCTGGTCGAGCAGCAATCCGACGACGGCATCGCCGAGCGCGTCGCCGACGCCGTCGTGGTGGCCGACAGCCTCTCGCGGCTCGAGCAGCCGCGGCGGCAGGTCGTCGAGATGTCATTCTTCGAGGGCCTGACCCATACCCAGATCGCCGATGCACTGGGGCTCCCGCTCGGCACGGTGAAAAGCCACATCAAGCGCGGACTCGCGCAGCTTCGACGGCAGCTGGGGGTGAGCGATGGAACATCCTGACGAAGAGGTCCTGACCCAGTTCGCGCTCGACGACCCGTTGGCCCTCGACGCCGCGACGCTGGTGCACATCAGCGACTGCGACCGGTGCACGGCGGAGATTCAGGACATCCAGCGCGTCGTCGACGCCGCACTGGCCGCAGGCGGGCGACCCGATCTCCAGACGACAGTGGCGCCGCCGCCAAGTGTGTGGGAGCGGGTGCTCGTCGAGGTCGGCGCCGGCTCCACCGGCACTGCGGATGTCGCGACCCAGCCCGGACCGACGGCGCTGGCCCCGGTCGAAACGACCGACAGCTTCACGGCCGACAGCTACATCACCGAGAGCGCGGAACCGACGGCTCCCGCGGCGCTGGCGGCCGTCGAGCCGGTCGACGCCGACGAGCCCATCTGGCTGTTCGAGCAGCCAGGCGAGCTCGCGACCACGGCGAGCGGACCGGCTCAGTCGCTCGACCGTCCGACCGACCGGCGCACCCTGTGGCAGGTCGCGGTCGCGGCCGCAGTCGGCCTCGTGCTCGGCGCGGGCGTGACCTGGATCGTTGTGGACACAGACTCGAGCACCACACAGGCAGTCACCGGCGACGTCAAGACGTCGGTTCTCACCGGCATCGACGGCCATACGACGTCGGGCGAGATCTCGCTGGCCGAGGGCAGCAACGGCGCCCCCGAGATCACCATCAACATCGACAATCTCGACAAAGGCCCCGGCTTCCTCCAGGCCTGGCTGCTCGACGCCGACACCGGCGGCATGGTGGCGCTCGGCGTCCTCGACGGCTCGAAGGGGACCTTCGCGGTCCCGCCGTCGCTCAACCTCTCGCACTACAGCCAGGTCGACGTGTCGCGAGAGCCGTTCGACGGCGACCCCGCCCACTCGACGGTGAGCCTGGCCCGAGGGCCGGTCCCGGAGGCGTGACAACTCCCGCCGCGGTAACGGTTGGGCTACAGCCGCGTGGCTGTCCGATGAACGGCACTCGCGCTCGGTACCGTCGTGCTCGCCAAGGCTCTCGCGTGAGCCCATCTGGTCGAGTCGGTGAGGAGTCCCCGTGACAGCGACGCCGTCTACGAAGGCGTTCCCGCTGCGACATGTCACCGTGCACGGTCATGTCTGCGCGTATCGGATGGCCGGCACCGGCCCGGCCCTGCTCCTGGTCCACGGGCTCGGCTGCGACTCGTCGACCTGGCTTCCCGTCATGGCACAGCTCTCTCGGCGCTACACCGTGATCGCGCCAGACCTCCTCGGTCACGGAGCGTCGGACAAGCCCCGCGCCGACTACACCATCGGCGGCTACGCCAACGCGATGCGCGATCTGCTGACGCTGCTCGGCATCGATCGCGCCACGGTCGTCGGCCACAGCTTCGGCGGCGGAGTCGCCATGCAATTCGCGTATCAGTTCCCGGAGCGAACCGAGCGGATGCTGATGATCGCGCCAGGGGGCCTCGGCCGCGAGGTCACTCCACTGCTCCGGATGCTGACCCTGCCCTTCGCCGATGCGGCGATGCGCGCGGCCACCCTTCCGCCCGTCCGCCCGGTGATCCGAGGATCGCTCGGCGTGCTCGGCCGCACCGGTCTGCCCCATACCCGCGACCTCGGCGAGGTGGCCAAGGTCTACTCCCTGATGTGCGACCCGGGCGGACGCGAGGCCGTCCGGCGCGTCGCGAGCACGGTCATCGACTGGCGCGGCCAGATCGTCAGGATGACCGACCGCGCCTACCTGACTGCACTGCTGCCGGTCTGCGTGATCTGGGGCAGCGACGACAACGTGGTGCCCGTCCGACATCTCGAGGTCGTCGAGGCGCATGCTCCCAAGGCACGGGTGCACATTTTCGACGGATGTGGACACTTCCCCCACCGTGACCGCCCCGATCAGTTCGTCCGCACGCTCAACCGGTTCGTCAGCACGACCGAGCCCGCGACCTACCATCGCGGCCGATGGCGCGCCCTCATGCGGCGCGGTGCCGACGGCCCCTCGCTCACCGTTGTCTCCCCCGCGGCGACCGAAACCACGGCCTAGGCCGCGACGCAACCGCAGCAGCGTCGGACGCCGGCCCACAGGCGCAAAACTGGCCGCTCGCGCGCATTTTCTTACCGCTCAACCGGGCCCCTCGCGCGAATGCAACCCGGTGCGGGAGGATGCTCGGCATGGCCCGTGATACTGACTCGTCGATCAGCAGCACGCCCGTCGACACGACGCCGGCGGGCACCGAGGTCGGCGTCTCGATCCCCATGGCGGACGGCGTCTCGCTCGCCGCGACGCTGTACCTACCCGATCCGACGCTAGGCCCACAGCCGTGCATCATCGAGGCGCTCCCGTATCGCAAGGACGATCTGACGTCGTCGTATGCGCCCGAGTACGTCCGGCTGCGCGACGAGTACTCCTATGCGGTCTGCCGCATCGACGTGCGCGGCACTGGCTCGTCCGGCGGCGATGCCGTCGCCGAGTACCCCGCCCAGGAACAGCGCGATATCGCCGAGGCGATGACCTGGCTCGCCGCACAAGAGTGGTGCGACGGCTCGATCGGCATGTACGGCACATCGTACTCGGGCTTCAACTCGCTCCAGTTGGCGTGCGAGCGCCCGCCCGAGCTGAAGGCGATCGTGGCGATCTTCGCGACCGACGACCGTTATACCGACGACGTGCACTACCGCGGCGGCGCCCTGAAGTTCATCGACCTCGTCGACTACAAGAACTACATGACGCCGATGAACGCGCTGCCTCCCGTGCCGGCGGTCTGGGGCGACGGTTGGCGCGACGAGTGGCGGCGACGGATCGAGACGAATGAGCCGTGGCTGCTCACCTGGCTGCACGAGCAGCGCGACGGTGCGTACTGGCGGCATGGCTCGGTCCGCCCCGGCTACGAGCGCATTGCCTGCCCGACGATGATCGTCGCTGGCTGGGCCGACGGGTACCGCAACAACTCGTTCCGCATGGTCGACCGACTGCGTCAGCAGGGCGTGCCGCATCACCTTCTTGCCGGTCCATGGGCGCATGCGGCCACCGAGAGCTCGCTGCCCGGCCCGCGGATCGACCTCGTCCCGGTGATGGTGCAGTGGTGGGACCGCTGGCTTCGCGGCGACGGTGACGCCGTCGACGCACCGCTCGCACTCGCGGCCGACGCGCCGGCGACAACGATCTTCGTCCGCACGTCGACCCGCCCGGCGCCCGATCTGTCGAGCCACGAGGGCTTCTGGATCCGCGAGGAATGGCCCTCGCCGCGCTCGTCGACAGAGCAGCTCGACCTCGACGCTCGTGCGCCGTACACCGTCGACCCGTCCGTCGGCGTCGACGCGTGGATTGACTGCGCCGGCGTGCTGCCCTGGGGTCAGAGCGGCGACCAGCGCTACGACGACGCAGCCTCGCTGACGTGGGATGTCGACGCCGCGGGCCGGACGCTTGTCGGCCACCCCGTCGCCCGACTTCGCGTCAGCGTCGACCAGCCGGTCGCATCGCTGTCGGTCAAGCTCTGCGACGTCTTCGCCGACGGCTGCTCGGCGCTTGTGTCGCGCGGGTCGCTCAACCTCACCCATCGCGACGGCTCTGCCCATCCGACGCCTCTCGCCCCCGGCGACGCGTACGAGGTCGACGTCGAGCTCGATGCCTGCGCCTACCGTTTCGACCCCGGCCAGCGACTACGACTGTCGGTCGCCGGCGCCGACTGGCCGAATACCTCTGCACCGCCCGCCCCGGTCACGGTCACCGTCCATGGCGGGACGCTCACCCTGCCCATCTGGACCGGTCCGTCCCCGTACGACGAGCCGATCCTGCCCGGTCCCCGCGACTCCGACGACGCCGACGGCCACGAGTCCGAAGATCCTCCGCTGTGGGCGATCAGCCGCGACGTCCTCAGGCGCATCACAGAGGCGAAGGTCGACCACGGCTCGACCTACGAGATCCCCCACGGCGGCACGGCAACCGAGCACTACGTCGGGGTGGTCGGCGTCGACCGACGGACGTTCGTTCAGACCGCACACGCCGAGTCGACGCATACGCTGCGCTGGCCGGAGACGACCGTGACCAGCCAGGCGGTGCTCGACTTGACCGCCGACAAAGACGCCTACGAGGTCTCGATCACCATGGTGGTCAGCGA
>DATIOH010000238.1:0-15445 GCA_035473375.1 Nocardioidaceae bacterium
GCCGACGACCATGCCGGTCAGGGTCAAGACCGAGACTTTCTGAACGGTGCTGGTCGTCTCGGTCGTGCTCATCATCCTGCTCTCATCAGTGAACGCCGACATCGTGCGTACCCGGCCAGCGCACGTGTTGGTGCTGGCCCCGGCGGCAACCGATACTCAAGCGCCTGCGCAGACGTCGTGCCGCAAAGGTCCACGGATCACCCACCACAGGCGATTGCCTTCGTCGTGGCTCGGAGGCTGGCGGTGTAGAGCGGGGCGGTGACGCGAAGGACCAGGATGCCAGGCCTGCGTTCGGGCAGCGACGCGATCGTCGCGTACGCCATCGCCTGAGGCAGCACGACGGCGCCGGCGCTGAGCCCGCCGATGACGTCGGGGCGGAGCCACTCGCGCCGATAGCCCGCCAACGACCACTCCGGCAGCGCGCGCATCAGCCCTCCCTGAGTCGACGCCCCGACGCTAGACGATCGGGGACCGCCGTGATGACGGCGGCGGGCGTCACCGCCATGCCGATCAGCCTGGGCGGCAGCTCTGAGATCACGGGTCGTCGGCGGTCGTCGGCGGTCCCTCTGCTGAGACGCTGGCGATCGCCTCGTCGACGGTGGCGAAGAAACGCTCGTCCGGCGTGTCCGCGGTCTTGCGAAGGACGTCGCGTACCTGGCCGACCCCGTGTGCGAGCCGCAGCAATACGCTCTGCTTGCGCAGGGAGTCCCCGAGCTCGATGAGCATCGTCGCCGCGGTGACGTCGACGAATGGCGACGTCTCGCTGTCGATCACGACTGCGTAGGTGTCGGGCTCGATGGCCTGCTCGATCCTGTCGCGCACATGGTCGGAGTTGGCGAAGAACATGCCGCCTTCCACCCTGACCACAACAATGCCGTCAGGGGTCAGCGCGGCGCTGTTACGCGACTTGTCGACCCAGTTGCCGTCGCCGTCGGGCACCTGCCCGAGCCGTGTCACGTTCGGGCGGGACGACCGGTAGAGCAGGAGCAGCAGTGACAGCACGATGCCGATGATGAGGCCCGGGAGCGTGTCGAACAGCAGCACTCCGACGAGTGCCCCGATCGCAGCGAGGAAGTCCGCGCGCGCCGCGTGACGGTAGATCGCTGCCAGCCGGCCGGTCCAGACGTTGTACAGCCGGCGTAGCGACGCGATGTCGACCAGTTCGATCACAGCGGCGATGACGACGGCCGCCAGCGTCGCCTCGGGCAGCTTCTCGAACAGGCCGGTGAGAAACAACAGCGTCACGATGGTGAGCACGGCAACCAAGAGACCTGACACCTGGCTGCGCGCGCCCGCGCCGCCATTGACCGCGGTCTTGGACAGGCTGCCGTTGACGACCATCCCCGAGCTCATGCCGGAGCCGAGGTTGGCCGCACCCATGCCGACCAACTCCCGGTTGGCGTCCACCTTGTAGCCGGCGCGCGCGGCATACGTCTTGGCCGCGCCGAGTCCCTCGGCGAAGCCGATCAGCAGGATGCCGCCCGCCGGTCCCGCGAGGTCGCCGTAGTCGCTCAACGAGAGGTCCGAGGGCGGGCCGATCGAGGGCAGGCCCGGATCGATCGCCCCGACGATCTCGACACCGTGCTGGTCCAGGTTGAGGACGACGACGGCGATGATCCCGCCCAGCACCGCGATCAGCGACCCGGGGGCGAGAGGCATCCAGCGCTTGCACGCGAGGACGACGGCAAGGCTGGCAACCCCCGTGGCGACCGTCGGCCAGTTTCCCGTGTCGAGATGACGCACGAACGATCCGAGCTTCTCGAAGAAGTTGCCGCTCCCTCCGTCAGATCCGATGAGCTTGGGCAGCTGTCCGACGATGATGGTCAGGGCCAGGCCGACGATGAATCCCTTGAGCACGGGCTCAGAGATGAACGACGCCAGAAAGCCGAGCCGGCTCAGACCCGCCGCGATCCCCAGCAGACCAGTCATCAGGGCCAGTGCGGCGGTCATCTCGACGAATCTGTTGCCGTCTCCGGAAACGAAAGCCGCAACGCTGCTCGCCGACAGCGCCGCGGTCGCCGACATCGGCCCGACGACCAGATGGCGCGAACTCCCGAACGCCGCGTACAGCAGAAGCGCCGGCGGCGCCGCATAGAGCCCAACGACAGGCGGCACGCCCGCGATCGCCGCGTACGCGAGCGACTCGGGCACCAGGACGGCCCACACCGTCAGGCCGGCCAGCACATCGGCACGCAGCCACGCCGGCTTGTACCCGCGCAGCGATCCGAACACGAGTGTGGTCATCGCCTTCCCTCCTGCGTGCTCAGTCGAAGCCGCCGATGCCCTTGCCGATCATCACCACGCCGATCACCGCGAGCAACACCGCCATCACGACGGCGTTGTTGGCGGTCAGCCAGGTACGCAGCTCGTCCAGCGGCGACGCCATCCGGTCGCGAGCGATGGCGTACGCGATGACAGGGACGGCGACCGACGAGGCAGCGAGGACGACGAAGACCGCGACAGCGATGACAACATCGCTATTGCTCAGTCCGCCGCCGCCGATCTCGACGCCCGCCGCGATGCAGAGGGTGAGGTTCTTCGGGTTGAGCGCGGCCAACAGGAAGCCGAGCCCGATCGCCTTCACCGGCGTCAGTGTGTCGATGGCCTTCATCCAGGCGGGTAGGACGGCGTCGTCGTCACCGCGAGGACGGGTGCGCCACTGTCGCACGCCGACCAGCAGCAGCACGACCCCCAGCCCGATCTTGATCCAGTTGGCCGCTGCCGAGGGACTCGACGCAGACCCGAGATCGGCACCGGAGGCGATCGCAACAAAGACGCTGGTCGCCACGACGATGCCTGCGACCCACCCGAGCAGGAAGGCGCCGCTGGTCGAGCCGGCACGCGGCGAGAGCAGCACCAGGATGGCGGCGATGATCGGAATGGGGCTGACGGCAACGCCCAGAGCCAACGGCAGCAGGGCGCCGATCACTTCACCCATCGCATTCCTCCCGCTCTCGATTGGCTAATGGCCGCTCCCCTGGCTGGAGGCGTTTAGGTCGTCACGCGCCGAACGCCTCGCGCAGCGCGGCCTCTTGGTCCGGCCTGAGACTCGTGCACCCGTTCGCCTCCCTCGAAAGTCCCGACGCCATCTCAGACGTGGTCACCGTACGAGTCGAGGCCGACCTGCTGCCTCACCCGACGCGGGCGAAGGCCGCACACGTTCACCGACCGACAGTGATCGGACGACGAGGTGGCGCGCCTATCGTCGCCCGAGGCTGAGGCCGTGCTCGGAGCGTCATGGTCTCGCGGGCCCCGATCACCGGTGCGGTCGTTATCGTCATCCTTGTGGTCGCCAACGTCCGATGGCTGATCGTCAAGCTGCCTGCCAGACCGCCGGACCTGTCAACGACACACCGGCACCTTTCGCCGCAGCCGACGTAACGGAAGGAAAGTAGTCCCATGATCCGAGCCCTTCTCCTCACGTGGATCACGCTCGCCATCGCGATCGCCGTCGCGGCCGCGATCATCCCGAGCGTCGAGGTCGATGGGGGGTTCTTCGGGCTGCTGGGCGTCGCCCTCGTCTTTGGGCTCGTCAACGCGATCCTCGGGCCGATCCTCCGGATCTTGTCGCTGCCGCTCACCATGATCACCCTGGGACTGTTCTCGCTCGTCGTGAACGCAGTGCTCCTCGCGATTACCGCCGGGCTTGCGGACAACCTCAACGTCGGCGGCTTCTTCGCGGTGATCCTGGCGGCGATCGTGATCTCCGTGGTCACGGCCGTCCTTGGGATCGTCCTCGTGAGCAAAGGCGACTGACTCACCCCATTGAGGTGATGCCTGAGGCGAGCCTCAAAACCTAGCGTCGGCGAATGGCGACCTCTGGGCTTGACTCCTGGCATGACGGCGACACCACGACGGCCATCGTCGACTTCGTCGACAGGGTGACGCGGCCAGGCGGCGCGGACTTCGTGCCCGCGCCGGCCCGAGTCGCGGTCTTCGACAACGACGGAACGCTCTGGTGCGAGAAGCCGATGCCGATCCAGCTGGACTTCACCGTCCGACGGCTCGCTGAGATGGCCAAGGACGACATCGAGCTTCGTGAGCGACAGCCATGGCAAGCCGCATACGAGCAGGACCTGCACTGGTTCGGCGCAGCGATGGTCAAGCACTACAACGGCGACGACGGAGACCTCCAGTTGCTGATGGGCGGCACCACGCAGGCGTTCGCGGACGTGACGATTGACGATTACTCTGCGCGGGTCCTCGAGTTCTTCGACGATGTCGACCATCCCACCCTCGGCGTCTCGTACGCGTCGTGCGGCTTCAAGCCGATGGTCGATCTGCTCCGCTACCTCGAGGCGAATGACTTCACGACGTACATCGCCTCGGGCGGCGACCGGGACTTCATGCGGCCTGTCGCCGAGGACCTGTACAGCGTTCCGCCCGAGCGAGTGATCGGCAGTGCCCTCGGGCTTAGCTACCGCGACGACCGCGGAGGTCCCGAGCTGCACTACGAGGCCGCCATGGACTTCTTCGACGACGGCCCTGAGAAGCCGGTTCGGATCTGGAGCCGCATCGGCCGGCGCCCGATCCTCGCGGTCGGCAACTCCAACGGCGACATCCCGATGCTCGACTACGCCGGCTCCGGTCCGACGACGTCGCTGCGGATGCTCATCCGACACGACGACGGCGACCGTGAGTTCGCGTACGACACCGGCGCCGAGGACGCGCTCGCGCGGGCCGCTAGCGAAGACTGGACGGTCGTCAGCATGCGCGACGACTGGACATGCGTCCTGACAGAACCGCCCGTGTCGAGCTCGTAGCAGCGCTCTCACCTCGTTCGGGCGATGCTGTCCACCGACGCCCGCGGGGATGGTGGCGATGGTGGCGATGAGTCAGCCACGACGACGGTAGGAGCCCACGATGATTTCGAGAGGCGCGCAAACCCGGTCACGGTCGCATCCGACTGGCTGGGTCGGCTGACTGCGTCCATAGGTCGGAGGCGTTCCGCACTGCTTCACCCGTCAGCGGGCGCGATTTGGTCATCAGTTCTCGGCGATCTGGCAGTACCGTGAGCGCATCCGTGGATCGAAGGAGGACTCGATCATGCCTGAGCCCGCAGCTCTCCAGCGGCTTCTCGCTCCGTACAGCGGTGCCGTGCCCTCGCCCCGACAGCGCGACGACACCGACGAGATCCACGACAACCCAGCCGACCACCCCTCGTGGTGCGCCGTGCGCCACGAGGCCGGCTCGCGCCACATCGGACAAGAGGAGACGTGGCGTCCTAACGGCGACCAAGACTCTCGACTCAGCCTTCGGCTGATCTCGTCCGGCGTCGTCGACAACTCCAACGGGCTCGTCAAACTGGGCGTCGTCGACGAGAGTCTCGATGGGGCGCCGCGAGCGGCCGATATCGACCTGACCGCGTCAGACGTGCGCGAGCTGATGCGCCGGCTCGAGTCGGCGGTTCAAGCGGGCAGCTGACAGGACGTCAGGTCGCCGACGGTGACGTGCTCACGCACGCTCGGTTGCCGTCATGGTCGGCGACGACCGTGGACGAGGGTGCCTCGCTGTCGTCGACGATCGTCGCGCCCGCGGCGACGGCAGCGGCGATCCGCTGATCGGCAGCCTCCGGCGCAACCCAGACGTCGAGGTGGAACCGCTGGCGCGGCGTCTCGTGCTCGTCGGTGTCTTGGAACCAGAGGATCGGTACTCGGCCGGTCTCGTCGCGCACGTCGTCGCCGATCGTGCCGCGGCCCTGCGCCGCGGTGCCACCCGTCAGGAGGGCCGCCCACATCGGCGCGATCCTGGCGGCATCAGCCGTGTCGAGCGCCAACTCGATAGTCGTGATCGACGCCGGGTCGGCGCGTAACGAATGCTCGGCGGCGATCTCACTGATCTGCCTGGCCAGGTCGACGTCGCGTTGGGTCACCCACTCGACGATGTGCTCTACGCCCTCGTCGTCGCGATATATCGCGTCGTCGCTGATTAGCTTGAGGTCGACAAAGCCCGCTCCGAGCGTGGCCCGCGGATGGTGCTCCATCGCTTCGCCTGCATCGGCGATGGCGCTCACGAAACGAGCGCCAGCGGCGAAGCCGCCCGTGACGTAGCGCGCGTGCAGCCCTTGGCCTAGCTTGCGCCAGTCGGCGAGGTCAGCCTGAGTGATCTGGTCGCGAGTGAGCATGTCCATGGCGCGACCATAGCCAGGCGTCCGGACATTCCGTGCCTGAGCGCGGGCCTGGCAATGGCGAGGTGCAAACCCTCGCCACTACCAACGTATAGCGCAGCGGGGGGCTTGCGGCAAGCCCCTGGTCATGACGCAGAATCGTCGGCCGACGTCAGAACCACGGGGAACTGGAGCTGCGAATGACTGCGTCCACGTCGACAGACGGATTGCGCGCGAACGGCGCGTTCGACCTTCCCGACCACCTCGCCTTCAAGGCCGATCCGGCGTTGATCGCCGAGGACGGGCACCACCTGACCGCTATCGCCGAGAGCATCGGGCAGTCGATCGCCGACCTGTCCGAGCGTCTCGACGCCCAGCGAAAAGCTCCCGAGCGCATCGGCCAGGAGGCAATGGACCGCGACCTCGAGGTCCACCGCCTGACCGCCCGCTTGCGCAGGCTGCGACGCTTCAGCCTCGACCTGTGCCTGGGCCGCATCGTCGGCGAAGACGGTGCCGAGCCGGTCTACATAGGACGCCTCGGCCTCACCGACCGGGCAGGTCGTCGGCTGCTCGTCGACTGGCGCTCCCCCGCGGCCGAACCGTTCTTCGGTGCGACCCACGCGAACCCGATGGGCCTGGCGAGCCGCCGTCGGTATCGCTGGACGCGTGGGCGAGTCAGCGACTACTGGGACGAGGTGTTCACACCGGGCGGGCTCGAGGGAAACGTCGCCCTCGACGATCAGTCCGAGTTCATTGCCAGTCTCGGCAACAGTCGGTCGCCGCGGATGCGGGACGTGCTCGGCACCATCCAGGCCGACCAGGACGCGATCATCCGCGCAACGTCGCGCGGCGCGCTGGTCGTCGACGGCGGTCCGGGCACGGGGAAGACCGTCGTGGCCCTGCACCGAGCCGCCTACCTTCTCTACTCCGATCCCCGCCTCGGCCACCGTCGCGGCGGTGTGCTGTTCGTCGGCCCACATCAGCCCTACCTGGCGTATGTCGCGGACGTCCTCCCAAGCCTCGGAGAGGAGGGCGTGCAGACGTGCACTGTGCGCGACCTCGTCTCCGAGGGCGCGACGGCACTGGCTGAGACCGACCCCGAGGTGGCGCGTCTGAAGTCGTCTGCGGACATGGTCGCGGCGATCGAGCCGGCCGTTCGGCTCTATGAGGAGGTCCCCACCGAAGGAATGGAGGTCGAGACTCCCTGGGGCGACATCTACTTCAGCGCCGCCGACTGGGCCGAGGCGTTCGCGGCCCCCAACCCGGGGGTACCGCACAACGAGGCGCGAGAGCTGATCTGGGAAGAGCTGCTCAACATCCTCGTCGACAAGCACGACGACGAGGATGTCCCGGCCGATCAACTGCGTCGCTCTCTCGAACAGCACACCGGGCTCTTCGACACGCTCGACCGGGCGTGGACGCTGCTCGACCCAGCCGATCTCGTCGGCGACCTGTGGTCCGTGCCGGCCTACCTGCGCCGCTGCGCGCCTTGGCTCGGCTCCGACGACGTCCGCGCACTACAGCGTGCGAACCCTCACGCCTGGACTCTCTCCGACTTGCCGCTCCTCGACGCGGCGCGGCAGCGGCTCGGCGACCCGGACGCGGGTCGACGAGCCCGGCGGCAACGCGCTGCCATCGCCGCCAAACGCGCATCGATGGCGGACGTCGTCGACGACCTCATCGCCGCGGACGACTCCGAGATGAGCGTCATGTCCATGCTGCGCAGCGACGACTTGCAGTACGTCCTGGTCGACGAGACCGCAGAGCCCACCGCCGATCCGCATCTGCTCGCCGGTCCGTTCGCGCACATCGTCGTCGACGAGGCCCAGGAGCTAACCGACGCCGAGTGGCAGATGCTCCTGCGCCGCTGCCCGTCCAGCAGCCTGACGATCGTCGGCGACCGCGCGCAGGCCCGGCACGGCTTCAGCGAGTCATGGCACGACCGGCTCAAGCGCATCGGACTCGACACCGTCAGCCTCGCTTCGCTCAGCATCAACTACCGAACGCCGGAGGAGATTATGGCGGAGGCGGAGCCGGTGATCCGATCTGTGCTTCCCGATGCCAACGTGCCGACCTCTGTCCGCGCCACCGGTGTGCCCGTGGCGCGCGGGCCGGTGTCGGCTATGCACGCGATCATCGCGACGTGGCTCGAGGAGCACGCCGACGGGATCGCGTGCGTCATCGCCGGTGGCGACACCGACGACACCCTCCGTGCGTCGCCGCGCGTTCGCGTGCTGACACCGGAACTCTCGAAGGGTCTCGAGTTCGACCTGGTCGTGCTCGTCGATCCGGAAGGACTCGGCGACGGCGTCGAAGGCGCTGTTGATCGTTACGTTGCGATGACGCGGGCGACCCAGCAGCTCGTCATCCTGACCAGCGGTCGAGCGGCGTAACCTGCACAGCCGTCCACTCGGCAGCGACGCGTGAGCCCGCCCGATATCGTTGGTCAGGGCTGCCAGACGAACGGGACGACGACGAGCGCCACGACGAACCACCACACCATGATGGGGAGCCCGAGCTTCCAATAGTCGCCGAAGCGGTAGCCGCCGGGGGTCATGATCATCATGTTGCCCGGGGTCGCGATCGGGGTGAGGAGCGCCGCGCATCCTGCCATGGCGACCACCATCAAGACGGGCTTGACCGAGGTTCCGGTCGCCTGCGCGGCGGCGATCGCGATCGGCGTGACCACAAGCACGGTCGCGGTGTTGCTCACCACCTGCCCGAGAGCCCCGGTGAGGACGAAGATCGCAGCCAGCAGGACGGTCGGACGGCCCGACCCGACGGCGTCGATGAGGACCGACGACACCTTGTCGGCGGCACCGCTGGTCTGGATGGCGGTCGAGAGCGGGATGAGGGCACCGACGAGCACGACCGTCTGCCATGAGATAGACCGGTAGGCCTGCGGCGGCGACACCACGCCCCAGAGCACCATCGCGACCGCCGCCGTGAGCCCCGCGATGGCAGGCGGCACCTGCCCGGAGGCGAGCATGGCGACCAGGGCGGCGAGGACGACCACCGCCCGAGTCGCCTTCGCACCCCACGGCACAGCCTGGCGGCGTACCAGGTCTGGGGAGTCGACCAGGAGCACGTCGCGGTCGCGGTTCAGCTGGTCGAGCGCCGACCAGCGCCCGTGCAGGAGGATCGCGTCGCCCTCGGCGAGCTCCGTTGTGCCGCCGCCGAGATCCTTGCCGAGCCGTTGGACCGCCAAGATGATCAGGTCGTTCTGCCGCTTCATGCCGGGATAGACGGCCTCGCCCACCAGACGCGATCTCGGCGGGACGACCACCTCGGCCACCCCTGCCTCGCGACTCAGCAGATCCTGGGCGTCGCCCGATCCCGTCATGCTCACCGCGAGCCCGTGGTCGACCGCGAAGTGGGTGACCTCGTGCGGAGTGCCCGTGACGATCAGGATGTCGTCGTCGGCGATCTGCTCGAGGCCACGCTCCCCCGTGGGCGACTCGACCCCGACGATCTGGACGTCCGCGTATGCCGCCACGTCGACGTCGGCTGGATGGCGTCCGATCGTGTCGGAGCGGCTTCGCACCCGGAGCCGATAGAAACCGTCGGTCAGCGAGTAGTGGGTCTCGATGGTCTCGGCGTAGGCGCCGAGGTCGGGAGGCGTGTGCTCGGGCACTCGGTCCGGCAGCAGCCTCGGGCCTAGAAACACGCAGATGACGACGGTTCCCACCAACAACGGCACACCGACGAGCGCGAACGAGAAGAACGGGAACGGTCCCGCGCCCGCCTCGTCCGATGCCTCAGAGATGATCACGTTCACAGGGCTGCTCATCAGCATCAACAGCCCGCCGGCACTGCCGGCGAATGCCACTGGCATGAGCAGCTGGCTGGGCGACTGCCGGACTCGCTGCGAGAGCAGGACGACCAGGGGCAGCAGTGCGGCGATCGCGCCGTTGAGGGTGATCAGGGAGGTCAGCGCCGCCGACAGGAGGCAGACCGCGACGAGAATGCGGGCGCGTGCGGTGCCAGCCCGGTCGAGCAGCCAACGGCCGGACCATGTCGTGACACCGGTCGAGTCGATCCCCTCACTGACGACAAAGAGTGTCGCGATGAAGATGACCACCGGGTCGCCGAAGCCCGCGACCGCCTCGTTCGTGGTAACGAGATCGGTCGCCCACAGCCCGAGCGCCGCAAGAATAGCGCCCGCGCCGACCGGCAGCCGGTTCCAGATGAACAGGGCGACGACCACCAACAGGACAAGCAGCGCCTTGGTGGCGTCATCCATCGTCGTCTCCGCGGGTCTCGACCACTAACTCAGGTGGACGGGCGCCCCCGGGCCCCACGGTATGCCGATCAGATACCAGGCGACGAAGAACAAGGTCCACATCACGAGGACGACGACGGTGTACGGGATCATCATCGACACCACGGTGCCCATGCCGGCCTTCGCGCGATATCGCTGGCAGACCAGGATGATGAACGGCAGGTAGACCATCAGCGGGGTGATGACGTTGACGGGTCCATCGCCGACCCGGTAGGCCGCGATCACGGTCTGCGGCGCGATTCCGAGGTTGTAGAACAGCGGGATGAAGATCGGGGCGATGATTGCCCACTTCGGAATCACGCCCGGCATGATGATGTCGATCACGAACACCAGCAGGATGAAGCCGATCAGCAGCGCGAGCGCGCCGATGTCGGCCTGCCCGAGCTGGTCGGCGAGCTTGGTCGCAGCGATCGAGGAGATGTTCGAGTAGTTGAAGTACGCGATGAACTGCGCGATCAGCAGCATCAGGAAGATCAGTCCGCCGAGGCCGTTGAAGGTCTTCACGATCGCGTTGATCACGTTCGTGCTGCCGGTCAGGCTGCCAGCGCCCTTGCCGTAGCCGAGGCCGGCGGCGAGGAACAGCATGGAGATGATGAAGAGCAGGCTGCTCATGAACGGCGAGTTGCCGAAGATCTCTCCGGTGTCAGGGTTGCGCAGCGGTGCATCGGGCAGGAAGGTCAGCGCCGAGACGATGACGACCGCGACCAGCAGGTAGATCAGCGAGAATCGCAGCCCGCGGGCCTCGTGCGACAGCTCGTCGCCGGTCGGCACATGGTCGACCGGTGCATCTGCCGGCCGCTCCGACGGGTCCCACTTTCCGAGGCGCGGCTCGACGTAGCGCGTGGTGAGGATGGTCATCACCGCAGCGGTGAAGAGCGTGGAGGCGATAGAGAAGTAGAAGTTCTGGGTGACGTTCAATGTCGGCGCGTCCGGCACGACGCCGCCCATGATCTCGTTGGTCACCTCGGTGATGATGCCGTCGGCCGGGGTGATCAAGATGTTGACGAAGAACGCGGCGCTCACGCCGGCATACGCGGCGGCGATGCCGGCCAGCGGGTTGCGACCGAGGCTGGCGAATGCCGCAGCACCGAGCGGGATCAGCACCAAGTAGCCGGCATCCGAAGCGACGCTGGAGATCCCTCCGAGCAGCACGATGATGAACGTGATCGCGCCGCCCGGCGCGACCTGAACCATCTTGCGGATCAGCGCGGCGATCAGGCCGGCTTCCTCGGCGACGCCGACGCCGATCATGGCGACCAGAATGACCGCGACGACGCCGAAGTCGTTGAAGTTCTGCACGGCGGTCGTGAAGATGTAGCGGATTCCGTCGGCGCTCAGCAGGCTCTTGGCCTCGATGGTCTCGGTCTCGACGTGATAGTCGGGGACAGCCACCTCGGGATCGTGCTGGATCGAGGGGTACGTCGATCCGCCGTCGTTGTAGTCCTGGGTGACCGTGGTGCCGTCAGGCTCGGCCACCTCGGTTGTGACGCTGACGTCGGCCCAGGCCAGGACCGCCGACAGCACGACAACGCCGACGATGAGACCCAGGAAGATGATCGCCGGGTGCGGGACCTTGTTGCCGACGCGCTCGATCCAGCCGAGGAACCCGCCTGAGGAGGCTTCCTTCTCGGCCGGGCTCTCCTCGGAGGCCGCGGGAGTCGTCATGGCCGTGCTCCTTGTGGCATCTCGAACCGCGTGGCGAACTCGATCAGCAGTTTCGCGCCGAACCCGCTCGCGCCCTTGTTGCGCCAGGTCCGGACCGCCGGCTGCTGCGCGGTGCCGGCGATGTCGACGTGCGCCCAGGGGATGCCGCCGACGTATTCCTCCAGGAAGAGCGCCGCAGTGATCGATCCGGCGTTCACTCCGCCCATGTTGGTCATGTCGGCGATGGGCGAGTCGAGCTGCGATCGGTAGCTCCGGTGCAGCGGCAGCTCCCAGACCGGCTCGTCGGCAATCTCGCCGGCGGCGCGGAGCTGGTCGATGACGCCGGAGTCGTTGCCCATGACGCCAGCCACCTCGACACCGAAGGTCCGCAGGCAGGCTCCCGTCAGCGTGGCGATGTCGACCAGCGCGTCGACGCCGTCCTCGACGGCCAGGCAGAGCCCGTCGGCCATCACGAGGCGGCCCTCGGCGTCGGTGTTCAAGACCTCGACGGTCTTGCCGTTGCGCATCGTCAACACGTCGCCGAGCTTCATCGCCGAGCCCGATGGCATGTTGTCGGTGCAGCAGAGGTATGCGGTGACCGCGGTGGTGCAACCGAGCGACCTCAGCGCGGTCATGGCGCCGAGGATCGCAGCCGCGCCGGTCATGTCGTTCTTCATCTGCGCGTGCGACTCGTCGCTCGGCTTCAAGCTGATCCCGCCGGAGTCGTACATGATGCCCTTGCCGACCAGGCCCAGATGGCCGGTCGGCGAGTCCGGTCGATAGGTCATCTTGATCAGCCGCGGCTCGTCGATGCTCCCGAGATTGACGCCGAGGATGCCGCCGCAGCCCATCTCGATCAGCTGTTGCTCGTCGAAGACCTCGACCTCGCACCCGCTGGCCGGCCCGAGCTCGAGGGCGACCTCGCCCATCCGCTCCGCAGACAACGTGGTTGCCGGGCAGTTGGACAGGTCGCGACTGATCGCAGCGGCGCGCGCGATCGCCTCGCCCCGAGCGAGGCCGGCCCGCACCTCGTCGGTCACCGCGTCGGGCACGACGACGGTGAGCGAGGTCAGGGTCGGCTCGTCGCCGCCCGTGCCGACGAAGAACCGCCATCGCGCGAGGAGGACGCCTTCGACGACTACCTGGGCGAAGTCGCCGGGTGGCACCGCGATGTCGCGGTCAGGCAATTCCACCGCAAGGGTCTTGTGCTGAGGGACCGCGCGAGCGAAGTTGGCGGCCAGGTCACGCAGCCGGGTCAGGTCGACGGTCGCGGCGTCGCCGATCCCGATCGCCACGAGCGCCCGGCCGTCTGAGCCTGGGACCACGAGCGTCTGGCTGGCCTTGCCCGAGAAACCCGCGACTGCCAGGTGCGCGGCGTCCCATCCGAGCTCCGGCGGCGGCTCGGCCCCTTCGGCGACCGGCACTGCGAGCGCAGCGGCGTCGCTGACGTCGGGGATGGCACTGGCAACAGAAACGACGACCGGGGAGCGGGTCGAGGGGACGGGATTGAATCGGCCGCGTGCGGGGTTCGTGGTCATCGTCACCCTTCCGGACCGCAGTCCGCATGCCGGGGTTTCCAAGCGGATCGAGCGTAGCCACAACGATGAGATCCTGATAGGTCTGAATATTTATTCACTGCTCATCGCTCAAGGAGCGTTCAACGTCGTGCCATCGGTGAGACCGCTTCGGATGCGAGCAGGTCCATGCCAAGACGACGGGCGAGATACCGGGCGGCGAGCTCGCCGCGGACGCTGTTTCCCGTCTCGTTGAGCAGCGGTGAGAACGTCCCGAGCGCGCCCTTTCCGGGCGAGACGGTGACGATGCCGCCACCGATGCCGCTCTTGCCTGGCATCCCGACGTCGAAGAGCCAGTCGCCCGACGTCTCGTACATCCCCGAGACGGTCATCACCGCCAGCGTCGCGTGTGCCGTCTCCGGGTCGACGACCCGCTGTCCGGTCAGCGGGTTCGTGCCGCCGTCGGCGAGCGTCGCACCCATGACGGCGAGGTCGACCGCGGTGACGGCGAGGCAGCTCTGTCGGGTGTAGATCTCGACGGCTTCGCCCGGGTCGCATTCAAGACCGCCGAGGCCGACAAGAAGGTGAGCCAAGCCGCGATTGCGGTGGTTGGTCGCGAGGGCCGACTGCAGGGTTTTCTCATCCATGGGCAGACGGCGGCCGGCGAACGCGGACAAACCGGCATGGAGAGACTCCCATCGGGCCTCCAGGCTGGATCCCGGCGTCATGCTCGCCGTCGCGATTGCTCCGGAGTTCACCATCGGGTTGGTGCGTCCGAGCCGGTCGCGCTCGATCGCGTGCGCGGAGTCGAAGGCCATCCCCGTCGCGTTGACGCCGACCCTGCTCCGCACCTCGTCCACTCCCCTCGCCTCGGCCACGAGCGCGAAGACGAACGGCTTGGCGACGCTCATGATCGTGAACGGCTCGTCGGCGTCACCGGCCGATGCGACGACGCCGGACGTGGACGCCACGGCAAGTGCGAACAGCGTCGGGTCGGCCTCGGCAAGAGCCGGGTAGACGGTCGACAGCGACCCTGAGTCCTCGGTCGCGAAGAGCCGATGGGCTTCCTCGACGATCAACGGGACCGTGTCGGTCGCCGGCAGGCTTCCGGCTGAGACGAAACGCGCGGGGGGCGGATCGGCCGGGAGAGTAGTCACAGCCCGCACAGTAGACCTGCGGCCGACGACCGCCGGCGGTCATTGTTGAGGCCGCGAAGCTCTCCCTCGCGCGACGCTGTGCTTCCACAAGGCGAGCGACACTGCCCCCAGCGCGATCGGTCCGGCCAAGGTGATTGCCCGCCAGACGAGAAGGGCTGCGACTGCCGCGGGTTCGGTCTGGAGTCCTCCGATGTCGACGACGGCGGCCAGGAGCACGGCGTCGAAGATTCCCAGCCCCATGAGTGGAAACAAGGTGAGCGGGTAGGCGCACAAGAATGCGGCGTAGAGCTCGATGGCCGGCATCTCCGACGCACTGACTCCTACGAACCGCAGCGATAGGAGCAAGATCGTGGCGTCGGAGACGACCAGGGCGACAAGTCCGATCGCCGACTTCGGGAATCCGGCGGCGAACGTCTCCTTCATGCTGTTCCGGAACTGGACCGTCGCCGCAGCCCAGTGATCCGGGTCGATGCTCTTCTTCACCTTGGACGCGAGACGCCCGCTGACTCGGCCCGTCTTCTCGGCGAACTGCTCGCTGCGCAGGCCGAGGAAGACGATTCCGACGATCGACCCGCCGACTGCGACGCCGATCGCGGCGCTGACGGCGTAGGCGCTGTCGTAGCGAACTGGGAGCAGGATGAGGAAGCCGAGGATCGGCACCGAGAAGCGCATCATGTAGAACGCGATCATGTTCATCAACGTGCCGGCGATCGCGCGAGACGCCTCGATCCCCCACGACGTG
>DATIOH010000239.1:0-26327 GCA_035473375.1 Nocardioidaceae bacterium
ACCGAACCCGGCCCGCCTGGAGCGCCTTCCAGGTGGCCGGCCCGACGATGCCGCGGGCGACATCAAGGCTGAGCCGCTTCTGGTAGGCGGCGACATCGGCCTGCGTCTCGGCGGTGAAGACTCCGTTCGCGTTCAGCCGACGGCCCATCGCCGCGGCGATCGCGCGCTGGATCGCCCGCACGCGGTCGCCAGTCGATCCGCGCTTCGACAGCGGTGTCCCGCCGCTCGACAGCAGAGCCGTCCATGTCGCCGCGTTGACCGACTTCGTTGTGGCGAGGCCGTGGCGGCGCTGGAACTGGCCAACGCCACGAGCAGTCGCGGCGCCGTACGACTGCGTCAGCTGCGGGCGGTAGAGGCCGCGCTGCTTCAGCAGACACTGCACGGCCTTGACCTCGGGTCGCGAGGCTCCCCGGTGCAGTAGCGGGTAGCGCACGAAGCTAAGTGGCACGCCGTGGCAGTCCGATCCCGGCGGCCCGGGCTTGGCGCCGCCGCCGATGTCGATCGCGTTCTCGTCGAGCTGCAAGGTCGCGGCGCCGAATGAGCGCGTGACGTCGATCCGGTACTGATGCATCCGCTGATGCCGCCAGAGGCCGTTGTCGATGAACCGCGGAACGTCGGTCGTGGGCTTGCCGTCGGCGGACGAGATCCAGATCGCCGTCGGCAGCGAGTACGCGTCGGGCTGCGTCTGCTTGATGAAGCCGATCGAGGCGATTCCCGACGAGCCGGCGGAGTAGAAGCCGCCCTTCCAGCCGAGCTTGCGGAGCCGGGAGTTCCATCCGGACTGGTAGCTGAGCACCGGCTGGTTGCACGCGCTCGTCGTGTTGTCGTACGCCTCGACGTCGAGGAAGAGCGTGCTGCCTTTGCCGATGCCGAGCCGCTTCGCGGTTCGAACGGCGTCGTTTGCCGACGCCACGCCCTGCGCCGTCGCCTTCGCGTTGCGCGCCGATATCTGCGTGACGAAGGAACGGTCTGAGCACTGGGACTGGCGACCGACCCAGACGGGGAAGACGTGCCAGCCTCGAGCCGCCTGAGTGCGAACCCACGCTGCGTCGAGTGCTGGCTGGGAGCAAGTGCGCTCCGGACCGCCGATGTAGACGCCGACGCCCCAGTACGGCGACTCGAACCGAAGCTCGTCCATCGTCGACTGATCGGGCGCGGAGCAGGCGTCGAAGCCGAGGCCGGTAAAGCGGCCTGGCACGACCACCGGCTTCGCTCGTGCGGTCGACGTCGACGGCGCCAGCCGGACATCGGTGTGCACTTCGCCCTCGGCGGGGACGGCGGCGAGCAGGCTCGCAGTCACGGCGGCCGTGACGGCCGTCGCCAGCGAGCGGGACAAGAGTCGAGCGCGCTGGGGCACGGTGCGGATGCCTCCTGGTCGAGTTGCCGGGTGTCGGCGGCCTAGCGTAGACACCGAAACGTGCCAGCACGACTTCGCCCGCTGTCGGCCCCCGCGATCGCCGAGGTTCTCCAACGGCTCGACTCAGCGTCGGCGGCGGGCGGCGACCGGTCCAGCGACGATGAGCGAGCAGCCGTCAAGCACTTCCTGGCGCTGCTGGCGACG
This sequence comes from Nocardioidaceae bacterium, assembly GCA_035473375.1. GTDB lineage: Bacteria > Actinomycetota > Actinomycetes > Propionibacteriales > Nocardioidaceae > DATIOH01. Next base: position 1,562 of record DATIOH010000239.1, read on the forward strand.
CGGCATCCCGGAAAGAGCGTTGAGGTACGGGTGCCTCCTTACGCCGCCATCCAGTGCGTCGAGGGCGCGCGCCATACCCGCGGCACCCCGCCGGCCGTCGTCGAGACCGATCCGCGGACCTGGATCGACCTGGCACGAGGCACTGTCTCGTTCGTCGACGCACGCGACGCCGGCCGCATTCGTGCGTCCGGCGAACGATCCGACCTCTCCTCGCTGCTGCCGCTTCTCTGAGCGGGATATCGTCGCCGGATGCCCACGACTCACTCCGTCGACGAGCTGCGCGCGCGTGTCTCTGACGTCATGGCAGGCGTTCGCCGCGACCTCGAGACACTGGTCCGGATCCAGTCCGTTAGCGCCGACCCCGCCAGGGCGAGCGAAGTCCAGCGAAGCGCGGAGGCCACCGCCGACCTGTTTCGTGCGGAGGGACTCGAGGCCCAGATCGTGTCCGCGGCATCGGGCGCACCGGCTGTCCTTGCGCACAAGCCGGGTCCGCCAGGAGCTCCCACCGTCTTGCTCTACGCCCACCACGACGTGCAGCCCGAAGGCGATCACGCGGTCTGGGAGTCGCCGCCATTCGAGCCGACCGAGCGCGGAGATCGGCTGTACGGACGCGGCGCCGCCGATGACAAGGCGGGAATTGCAGCACACCTCGCGGCCATCCGCGCCATCGGACCGGATCTGCCGGTGAGCGTGACCGTCTTCGTCGAAGGCGAGGAGGAGATCTCGTCGCCGACCCTGACCGCGCTGCTCGCCGAGCACAGCGAGGCGCTGCGGGCCGACGTCATCGTGATTCCCGACTCCATCAACTGGGACGTCGGAACGCCTGCGCTCACGACGTCGCTGCGCGGCTGCGTCGACTTCGTCATCGAGTTGCGAACGCTGAAGCATGCGGTGCACTCCGGCATGTGGGGCGGCCCGGTTCCTGACTCGCTCACCGCGCTGTGCCGACTGCTCGCGTCCTTCCACGACGACGCAGGCGACGTCGCGGTCGCCGGCCTGGTTCGCTCGAAGGCCGCCGATCTCCACTACCCCGACGACCGGATCCGGGCCGAGGCGGGCATGGCGGCCGGCGTCGAGTTGATCGGCACCGGCAGCGTGGTCGACCGGATCTGGACGAAGCCGTCCGTCAGTGTGCTCGCCCTCGACACCACCCGGATCGCCGACGCCAGCAACACGTTGATCCCGGTGTCTCGCGCGAAGGTGAGCGTCCGGCTGGCGCCGGGCGACTCCGCCGCGAACGCCATGGCGCGGCTGCGCGAACACGTCGTCGCGGCGACCCCGTGGGGAGCCCAGGTGACGTTTACACCCGGCGACGTCGGAGACCCGTTCAGCATCGACGCCGAGGGATCGGCATATGCGGTGGCCCGCAAGGCGTTCGAGGACGCCTGGGACGGCACCGCCCCGGTCGACATCGGGGTAGGCGGGTCCATCCCGTTCATCGCCGAGTTCGCCGACGCGTTCCCCGACGCCGCGATCCTGGTCACCGGCGTCGAAGACCCCGACACCCGCGCCCACGGCGAGAACGAAGGTCTCCACCTCGCCGAGTTCGCCCGGGTCTGCCTCGCCGAAGCCCTCCTGCTCCAAAGATTGGGCACAGCCTGAGCCCTACAAGAACCTCCAACAACCTGTGCGCGACCACTCAACCGGGGGCACGGAAAGCTAGGCACCTGCCTGTGCGTTGTACCGCAACCACCGCTGGCGTCTCGCGCAACCACCGCTGGCGTCTCGCGCAACCACCGCTGGCGTCTCGCGCAACCACCGCTGGCGTCTCGCGCAACCACGATTGGCGTTTCGCGCATACATCTGGGCTTCGGCACGCCAGCGCAGCCGCTGGCGGGACGGCACGTAGACTGCTTGCGTGCCGCGCGGAGATGGGCGTTTGACGCTCGACCTCGACCCACAAGATCGCGGACCGCAAGACGCCTGTGGCGTCTTCGGCGTCTGGGCACCGGGCGAGGAAGTCGCCAAGCTCACCTACTTCGGCCTCTACGCACTCCAGCATCGCGGCCAAGAGTCCGCCGGGATCGCCGTCTCCAACGGCCAGCAGATCCTCGTCTACAAGGAGATGGGCCTCGTCTCCCAGGTGTTCGACGAGAACACCCTCGACTCGTTGCAGGGACACCTCGCCATCGGGCACGCTCGCTATTCGACGACCGGGGCGAGCACCTGGCATAACGCTCAGCCGACGTTCCGGCCCACAGCCGACGGCTCGATCGCGCTTGGGCACAACGGCAATCTGATCAACGCCCACGAGCTGGTCGAGATGGTCGCGGCGCTGCCGGGCCCGCAGGGCGAGCTCGACCTTCACTCGCATCGGCTCGAGGCATCGACCAACGACACAAGCCTGGTCACGGCGCTGCTCGCCCACCACCCCGACACCACGCTCGAGATGCGGGCGCTCGAGGTGCTTCCGATGCTGCGCGGAGCTTTCTCGTTCGTTTGGATGAACCAGAACACGCTGTACGCCGCGCGCGACCCGCAGGGCATCCGTCCACTGGTGCTCGGGCGGCTCGATCGCGGATGGGTGGTCGCGTCCGAGGACGCGGCGCTCGCCACCGTCGGCGCCAGCATCGTGCGCGAGATCGAGCCGGGCGAGCTCATCGCGATCGACGATCAGGGTTTGCGCTCGCATCGCTTCGCGCCAGCCGATCGCAAGGGCTGTGTGTTCGAGTACGTCTACCTCGCCCGACCCGACGCCACGATCAGCGGCCGGAGCGTTCACGCCGCGCGGGTGCAGATGGGCCGACGGCTGGCTCGCGAGTTTCCCGTCGACGCCGACCTGGTGATGCCCGTGCCCGAGTCAGGCACGCCGGCCGCCGCCGGCTACGCCGAGGAGAGCGGGATTCCCTTCGGCCAGGGCTTCGTCAAGAACGCCTACGTCGGCCGCACGTTCATCCAGCCAAGCCAGACCCTGCGACAGCTTGGTATCCGGCTCAAGCTGAACGCGCTCGAGCACATGGTCCGCGGCAAGCGCCTCGTCGTGGTCGACGACTCGATCGTCCGCGGCAACACGCAGCGTGCGCAGGTCCGGATGCTTCGCGAGGCCGGCGCTCTCGAGGTGCACGTGCGGATCTCGTCGCCGCCGGTCAAGTGGCCGTGCTTCTACGGCATCGACTTCGCAACGCGCGCCGAGCTCATCGCCAACGGCCTCGACGTCGACGAGATCGCCGCGAGCATCGGGGCCGACAGCCTCGGCTTCATCTCCCTCGACGCGATGATCGAGTCGACCGATCAGACGACGAACGAGTTGTGTCTCGCATGCTTCACCGGCGAGTACCCGGTGCCGCTGCCCGACGAGAGCATGCTCGGCAAGCACCTGCTCGAGACATCCCTGGCCGCCCCGTCGTACGGCAAGGCGCTGCCCGTCCTGAACAATCCGTAGGAGCGATGTGACCGACGCGTATGCCGCAGCTGGCGTGTCCATCGAGGCAGGCGACCGCGCCGTCGCGCTGATGCGCGCCTGGGTCGAGAAGTCGCGTCGCCCGGAGGTCGTCGGTGGGATCGGCGGGTTCGCCGGCCTGTTCGACGCGTCAGCGCTCAAGCAATACCGTCGCCCGCTGCTGGCGACGAGTGCCGACGGTGTCGGCACCAAAGTCGCCATCGCGCAACGACTCGACAAGCACGACACGATCGGGTTCGACCTCGTGGGCATGCTGGTCGACGACCTGGTCGTCTGCGGCGCCGAGCCGCTCTTCCTCACCGACTACATCGCCTGCGGCAAGGTCGTCCCCGAGCGGGTTGCGGCGATCGTCAAGGGAATCGCAGAGGCCTGCGTCGCTGCCGGTTGCGCCCTCTTGGGCGGCGAGACCGCCGAGCATCCTGGGCTGCTCGAGCCCGACGAGTACGACATCGCGGGCTCGACAACCGGGGTGGTCGAGGCCGACGCTCTCCTGGGGCCCGACCGGGTGCAGGCGGGCGACGCGGTGATCGCGATGGCATCGAGCGGCCTGCACTCCAATGGCTACTCTCTCGTTCGCCATGTCCTGCTCGATCGCGCCGGGTGGTCGCTCGACCGACACGTCGACGAGCTCGGACGCACGCTCGGAGAAGAGCTGCTTGAGCCGACCCGCGTCTACGCGAGCGCCTGTCTCGACCTGATCGCGGCGGTCGAGGTGCACGCGATGGCACACATCACCGGCGGCGGACTCGCCGCCAACCTCGCCCGCGTCCTCCCGGCCGGCACGTCAACGACGGTCGACCGCGCGACCTGGCGGCCCCAACCCATCTTCGATGTGGTCGGACGAGTCGGCGACGTCGACCGCACCGAGCTCGAAGGGGCCCTCAACCTCGGCGTCGGCATGGTGGCGGTGGTCGCCGCCTCCGACGCCGATCGCGCCGTGACAGCGCTCACGGCCCGTGGCGTGCCGTCCTGGGTCTGCGGCGAGGTCGCGGCCGGTCAGGCGACCGACGGCGTGGTCCAGCTGGTCGGCGATTACGCAGGCTGACCTGCGTCGACGCTGACGGACGGCGAAAACCACTGATTCAGTAGCCTGCGAGCGCCCGAGCACGGCAATTCGGCAAGAACCGGCCGGATGGTCAGTAGGAATCGGCTGGCGCGGGCAGGTATCCTGGCGGCACGACAGAACTCAAAGAGAGACCGGGCGTCTTCTTGGCGATCCCGGCCATGACGTGCGAGGGGGTCGACCCTATGGGGCGCGGCCGGGCAAAGGCGAAGCAGACCAAGGTCGCTCGCGAGTTGAAGTACCGCAATTTCAACACGGACTTCAGCGAACTACAGCGTGAGATGCACGGCGACGAGCACGTCGCTGACAGCGCCAGTGGCGACTCCGGTCCTTCGGACGATGGTGACGAAGACGACCCCTACGCCGATCGCTACGACGAGCCGGAGTCAGCGCAGCAACGCTGACGGGCTGGGCGACCTCACCGACCGTGTAGCCAGATCTTGCGGACGGTGCCGGTGCCTGCCATTCGACGCTCTGCGAGTCGCTCGGCGGCCTCCGTCGGTGTGACCCCGGTGCTCGATGCCTCGGCGAAGACCGCGCGCGTGGTGTCGTAGATGCGCAGCGCCTTCGCCTGTGCGCGCTCGAAGGAGAAGCCCTCGAGCTCGTCGGCAACCTGGATCAGCCCGCCGGCGTTGACGCAGAAGTCTGGGGCGTAGAGGACGCCGCGATCGGCGAGCGTGCCGGCGAGGCGATCGTCGGCGAGCTGGTTGTTGGCAGCGCCGCAGATCACCCGAGCCTTGATCTGCTCGGCGATGCGGCCGTCGATCGCCTCGCTCATGGCGCACGGCGAGTAGACGTCGAGATCGGAGAGGGCCAACGTCTCGGCGTCAGCCATGACCTGAACGTCGGAATGCTCGTTGCGAACCCTGTCGATGGCTGGCTGATAGACGTCGGTGACGACAACGTCGGCGCCGTCGTCGAGGAGCAGGCCGACGAGGTGATGCCCGACCTTGCCGACCCCGGCGATTCCGACGCGACGACCGCGCAGCGACGGCTCGCCCCACGCGGCCTCGGCTGCAGCGCGCATGCCCTGATAGACCCCGACGGCGGTAAGGACGCTCGAGTCGCCGGCACCGCCGTGCTCGACGGTTCGGCCGGTGACGAAGTCACACTCGCGGGCGATGACGTCCATGTCGTCGCTGTAGGTGCCGACGTCGCAGGCGGTCAGATAGCGACCGCCGAGCGACTGCACGAACCGTCCGTACGCCCGCAGCAGAGCCTCAGTCTTGGCGGTGTGCGGGTCGCCGATGATCACGGCCTTGCCGCCGCCGAGGTCGAGGTCTGCGAGCGCCGCCTTGTACGCCATCGCCTTCGAGAGATTGAGGACGTCGTGAAGCGCCTCGCGCTCGGTGGCATAGGGAAAGAACCTGGTGCCGCCGAGTCCGGGGCCGAGCGCTGTCGAGTAGATAGCGATGATCGCTCGCAGACCGCTGGCGTCGTCGCGGCAGAACACGATCTGCTCGTGCCCGTCGGAAGACTCGAATACCTCGGTGGAGCTCTGGTCACTCATCTGCGGTGCGGCCTGTCTGTGTGGGGGCAGCAGCGTCCGGTGCCTTGTGGGCTGCGGACAGAGTCAACGATATGCCGAATCGACCGACGCTCGGTCGACGGACTGAACGGCTCGGCTCGCCGGTCTCAGATTCACGGCTTCCCACATTAGAGTGGAGACGTGCTCCCTTACGCGTCGTATCTCCGGGTGTACGAGCCGCTCGATGCGCTGCCCGACGACGTCCGGTCAGGCGTCAGCGAGTTGCCGGGACAGCGAACGGGCACGACGCTGCAGGCCGAGCAGCAGCAGGCGCTGGCGATGGCGGTCGGGCCGCCCGGCTCGGTGAGAGACGCCCCTGCCGTCGACGCCTACGCCCTGCGACGCGATGGACGTGACTACTTCTGCCCGGTCGACCTGTCGCTGCGCTCGTGGCTGTCGTTGACGAGGCTGGTCGACTCCGTCGGAGACGCGGCGGTCGGCGTGATCTTGCCGGAGGCCGGGCGAACACTCGCGGGCGAGGCGTTCTTGCGCTGGCGGCAGGAGAACCCGACGGCTGTCCCGCATATCCGGCAGACAACGTGGGGCGTTCCGCGCACCTGGTTCGTGATGGTGGTCGAGGACGAGCGCGAGACGTACAGCGCCGGCAGCTTCCGCAGCGTTCGGTACCGATCCAGACTCGGCGACGCACGTCGACGGATGGCTGCGGCGAACCGGCTGCTCCGAGCGGCCATCGACGACGTCGAGCTGCTCGACGAGATGGTGGGGCTCGCCGATTGGCTCGAGTCGTTCGACGCTGAGAGCTGGGTCGAGCTTGACTACGCCGGCGTGGCCCGGTTCCTCGGTGACCAGCTTGCGTCCGATCAGTCAGCCCGCGACATCCATCGAGCGCTCGATGCGCTGCGGCGCGAGGACTTCTCGGCGGCCGGCGAGGCATACCGGACATTTGAAGAGCGCTGGCGCGCCGTGAATGCCTACGAGCGGGCGAACTAAAGCCTCGGATCGGGGCACTACACCCGAAGACCGAGCCTGGCTAGAGCGAACACATTTGTGCGCTCAGACAAGAATATGGCAATTTTCCCACTGTGTTTGGGTTGTTCGGCTACGCTTTACGACGGGATATACCCCTTATTCCCCTGCGTGCGACATCTGGCCGCGGCTCGATGTCGATGACAACGAGGAGGCCTCGTGAACGCAAGACCGACCGAGTCTGAGCCCCTACTGACTCCTGCTGAGGTCGCTGCGATGTTCCGCGTCGACCCGAAGACCGTGACGCGTTGGGCGAAAGCGGGGAAGCTCAGCTCCATTCGAACCCTCGGTGGCCACCGTCGCTACCGGGAGTCCGAGGTCCGCGAGTTGCTGGCAGGAGTGCCTGGTCAACGCCAGTCCGACTGACAGCGGTCCATCGGATGTGATGGTCAGCTGGCCGGCGACGGCTTCTGAGTTTTGCATCGGAGAACCAACGACCGTCCTGCGTGCGCGACTAAGCACGCGGAGGTCGAAAGCGCCACGAACACTGAAGGCGATGCCCTAGCACTGGGGGCATCGCCTTCTGTGTGTCTTCAGCCTGGCGTCTTCAGCCTGGTGTCTTCAGGCATGTCAGCGGGTCGTGTATCAGGGCGGCAGGACCGGGCGTCATCAAGCTGTGACCAGCGACACCCAACCTTTGTTGGCCGCTGATGCGTCACACTGATGTGAGTCGGATTGGCCGACTCCATGTCGCCTTTCGGGGGTTCACATGTTCAAGCGTTCTATCGCGGTCGGCGTTGTGGGGACAGTTGCCGCCATCGCTCCTCTCGTCGCGCTCGCGCCGTCTGCTCTGGCCGGCGGCGGCGGTGGCTGCGGGGGTGGGTTCGACCTGCTGACCGCGAAGGTGTCGGACAAGACACCGGCGAGTGGCGAGCAGTTCATCGTCACCGGCAAGCTCGTCGAGATGGGGATGACGGGCAAGGACCACGCGATCCGCGTCCAGACCCTCCTCGGGGGCTCGTGGCAGCCGATCGCGCACGTTCGCACCGACCAGGACGGCAAGTACCGCGTTCGCGTGATCCTGTCGACGCCGGGCCAGCGCATTCTGCGTGTTGTGGCGCCTGCCGGCAGCAACGAGGACAACCAGCACACCCGCTTCGTCGTCAACGTCCACTGACGAAGCGGATCGCTCGAGCAGGGGGCTCGAGCGACCATTCCCCCACCTTGGGGGCGACGCGCGGCCCGGGCAGTCGGTCTGACTGACTGCCGGGGCCGTGTCGTGTCTCCGGGGTCGCCATGATCAGGCCGCGAGGCTGTCGCGAATCGGGCGCGCATCAGGCGAAATGAGCACCGTCGTGTCACCGAACGGACGAGATCGACGTGAAATCGGATGACGGCTCGCGGAAACGCCGGTTCTGGTCCGATTTGGTCCTTAACGTCGGACGTGGGGTCAGCGCCCGCTGCCCGCTCGTACTCATGAGTCGTGTCATGAGTCTTTGGCATGAGCCTGTGTGAGGAGCGACCGTGAGCAACCGCCGCGGGACGTCGCTGTCGACGCCGCTTTCGACCAAGATCGTGGTGTTCTTGGGCGTTGCTCTGGTGCTGGTCGGCTTCGGCATCGCCGGCTGGCAGTCGCTGGCTCCCGACGACGCGCCCGCCCCGTCGGGGGTCCCGACGCAGGCCGCACAGCAGTACCTGCCGGACATCCGGACCGTTGTCGTCTACCTCGCCGTGATCATCGCGGCCATCCTGGGCGGCTCTTACGTGCTCGTCCGTGCCCTTCGGCAGCGCGGCCGCCGCTAGAGGCCTTCGCTAGAAATATCGGCTGGAGATCGAGGGATTGGGCGCTGCCCGGTCACCCGTTCTCGACGATGCTCATGACCTGGCTGCGCATCCACTGCGACTCGAACCACAGGGCGTCGGCAGCGACCGACGCGTCGTCGACCTGTCGGACCAGCACGGCGACGCCGTCGACGCTCGAGAGGCCAGGCTGGGTCGGCGGCCGCGTATACATTGCCGGCACGTCGCCGATGCCCCGGAGCCGAGCCAGCTCGCCGCGAAGGTCTTCGACCTCGAGCCAGAGCATCTCGATCACCTCGTTGACGTCGGCAAGCATGCGCTGGAGCCGATCGGCCTCGTGGACGGGATCGTCGGCGCGCAGCGACAGCCGGGTGATCGGCTGGGGTCGCGGGCGTCGGAACACAGGGAAATTCTATCCGGCGCCAGTTACACAAGACATATTGTACAAGAATGCTTGTTGATGTACGGTCGGCCGCATGAGCGCACGACAGACCATCGCGTCGCACCAGGCCGACATCGACAAGATCGCGACGATGGCCCATCCGGCCAGGCGCAAGATCCTCGACCTGCTCAGCGCCTACGGCCCTGCGACAGTCGGCACGCTCGCGCGCGATTCCGGCCAGCGGGTCGGGAGCATCAGCCACCACCTCAAGATGCTCGCCCGCGCGGGTTTGATCGAGGAGGCGCCGGAGCTCGCGCGCGACCGACGCGAGTCGTGGTGGCGGGTGGTGCGGGCGTCGTGGACCTGGTCGGCAGCCGACTTCGACGACGATCCCGCCGGCCGCGTCGTCGCCGAGGCGGCCGAGCGGGATCAGCTGCGCGGATCCGTCGAGCACGTGCGCGCTTGGTTCGATCAACGCGACGACTATGACCAGGCCTGGCGGCGGGCGGCGTTCACGTCGACGTCGCGCCTCAATCTCACTGTCGAAGAGCTCGACGACCTCGGTCGTCAGATGTCGGATCTCATGGGCGAGTTCGCCGAGTCCGTCGACACGTCCGACGGGAAGGACCGTCAGAGCGTCTTCGCCTTCACATACGCCATTCCCACGGCGCCGTGACGTCCGCGGACTCGACCGAGCAGGCCCTCGAGCAGGAGCAGCTCGCCGCCGCTGCCGCCGAGGACACCATTCCGCCGCTTGGGCGCGACCGCCGTGTCCAGGCGTGGGTGGTCAGCGGCGGCATCTCGCAGGCGGGTGACGCTGCCTGGCTGATCGGACTCGCCTGGACCTCCGCGCAGATTGGGGGAGCGCACGGTGCCGCCATCGTGATGGGCATCGGCACTCTGCCCCGTGCGCTCCTGACCGTGTTCGGCGGCGCGTTGGCAGATCGGCTGGACGCGCGCCGGACGATGGTGTGGTCGAACATCGGTCGAATCGCGGTGCTGTTGGCTGCGATCGCGGTCATGGAGACCACCGAGGTCACGATCGCGATGCTCGTCGCCATCCAGATCATCTTCGGCGGCGTCGACGCGCTCTACCGGCCGGCGAGCTCAACCATGCCGCGACAGCTTGTCCGCGGTGAAGACCTGGGCGGCGTCTCCGCGATGTTTCAGCTGGCGAACCGGTTGGCCGGCTTCGTCGGCGCTCCGCTCGGCGGCGTTCTCATCGCGATCGGCGGGCTGCGCCTGGTTGCCCTCGCCGACGCTGTGTCGTTCGTGTTCATCTCTCTTCTGCTGGCCTTCGTGCTCAAGCCGCGTCTGCCTCGCCGGCTGTCGAGCGGGCACTCGATCCGCGCCGACATCGCCGCGGGCCTTCGCTACATCGTGCAGACGAAGCCGGTGCGCACCCTGGTGATCGCCCTGTCGGGCCTCAACCTCTTCATCTCGCCGGTCCTCGCGGTCGGGGTCGTGCTCCGGGTGCACGACGAGGGCTGGTCGTCGACGAGCCTCGGACTGATCGAGGCGACCGTCGCCATCTCGGCTGCGGCCGCCTCAGCGGCCGCCGTGCCGTGGCGGCCCGCACGACCCGCTCGCGTCGGCCTGCTCATGCTGGTCATCCAGAGCGCGGCGATGGTCGTGATCGGATGGGCGCCGCTCGCCGGCATGTTCGTCGGCGCGGCCATGGTCGGCGTGACAGCCGGGCTGGCGTCGGCCCTGCTGTCGGGTGCGTTCATGCGAACGGTCGCCGAGGACTATCTCGGCCGCACGAGCAGCATTCAGGCCCTGGGCGACGATGCCGTGATGCCGCTTGCGATGGTTGGTTTCGGGGCGCTCGCGGCGGGGACGACCGTCGGTCTGGCCTGCACACTGATGGCGGTCGGGTTCGCGACGCTTGTCACGTGGTCAGCGTTTCGGCCCGGGCTTGACTCGGCGTGACGTGGTGATAGCCGACCTGGTCGTACTGGCCGCCGACTGCACCGCAGACTCGACGATGTCGGCTGCAGCGCCAACGTCGACGTGCTCCCAGATCCGCAGCACCGTCCAGCCTGCGTCGGCAAGCAGCGCGTCCGTCTCCTTGTCGCGGTTTCGATTGCGCTCGACCTTGGCCGACCAATAGTCGGCGTTGGTCTTGGCAACCGTGTGGTGGTCGGGACAGCCGTGCCAGAAGCAGCCGTCGATGAACACCGCGAGGCGTGGGGTCGTGAAGACGATGTCGGCGGTGCGACGAACGTCGCGGACCGGCCGCTTGTTCTTGAAGTAGCGGAGTCCGCGTGCGTGGAGCTCGCGGCGCAGCGCCAACTCGGGCTTGGTGTCTTTGCTGCGGTTGCCCTGCATGCTCGCGCGCACGTGTGGCGACGACGCCCAGGAGTCTGGCTGCTCCACGGGTCGACGCTACCCGGACGGTCGGCCGGCGGGTCTGACCGCTGGCTAGGCTGACCGCGTCATGTCAGGGGATCGGCAGCGCAGCCGTGCACGCCAGGCGCCGTCGTGTCCAGACAGCCGTCGCCCGGGTGCCGATGACTGAGTCGACACCTGCATCTACACCTGAGCCGTCGCAGGGCAAGCGGGTGACGTGGGCCGAGCTGTACTTCGACCTCGTCTTCGTCTTCGCCATCACCCAGGTGTCAGCGCTGCTTCATCACGACCACAGCTGGGCCGGCTGCCTGAGGGCCCTGATCGTCTTCGTGCCGATCTATTGGGTCTGGGTCGGTACGAGCATCCAGTCGAACCTCAACGACATGAACCAGCCGCTCAGTCGGCTGGCGATCTTCGCGGTCGCGCTCGGCGGCCTCTTCCTCGCGCTATCGGTGCCGCACGCGTACGAGGACTGGGGACTGCTGTTCGCCTGCGCCTACTGGGCTTCGCGCCTGGTGCTCGGGGCGCGTCTGTTTCTCGCTCCGCGGCTGGTGCTCAACCCGTACACCGTCAGCATGCTGATCACCGGTCCGTTGCTCGTCGTCGGCGCGCTGCTCGACGGTAATGCGCGGGTCGCTGTCTGGTTGATTGCCGCGGTACTCGACCTCTCGACACCGACCCTGTTCCGCGCCCGACTGCAGGCGATGCACTTCGACGCCGAGCATCTGGCCGAGCGTTTCGGGCTGTTCGTTCTCATCGCGATCGGCGAGTCGGTCGTGGCCATCGGCGCTCCGGTGGCGGCGCAGTCTGAGTTGGAGGCCTGGACACTGATCGCGGTGGCGACGGCCTTCGCGTTGAGCACCGGTCTGTGGTGGGTCTACTTCCACTTTGCGACCGACGCGATGCGGCATGCGCTCGCGACCGCGACCGTTCAGCTCAATGTCACCCGGCATGTGCTGTCGTACGGGCACGTGGCCTTCATCGCGTCGATCATCGCGGTTTCGGTCGGCATGACCGATGCGGTGAACCATCCGACGTCGCCGATGGACCATGGAGTGGCCGCGCTGCTCTACGGCGGCTGCGCGGTGTATCTGGCGACCTTCGGCTACACCCGCTGGATGATGTTCCGGCAGGTCGCGACGACCCGGCTCACGGCTGCGGGAGTTGTCCTGGTGCTCCTTCCGGTGGCGTTCCTCGTCGACGCGGTGGCGGCGCTCGCTCTATTGGCCGTCGTCGTCGCCGGCGTCAACCTGGTCGAGTACCGGATTGTCGTGCGTCGGACCGCCGCCGCAGCGGGCTCTGCCGCCTGACCCGACGCTTCGGTGAGCCGAGTGATCACACGATCGACTCGCCTCGTCACCGACCGTCGAAGTGCCGTCAGCCGGTCGGTTGAGGAAACGTCGAAATTGGATGAATACCTTGCCGGAAGCCGCAGACTGATGCGAAATCCGCATAGCGTTGCCGTCACGAACACACGATCTCGCACCGCCGCAGGGGGACCTTCCAATGGCGATCAACACCACCAGCACGCTGCCGCGCACGCCGCTCTCGACGAAGATTGTCGTGTGGCTTGGCCTGGTGCTGGTCGCGATCGGCGGTGGGATCGCGATCACCGACCACCTGCGCTCGTCTACTGCTACTGAGAACCCGACCACCGTGCCCGCCCAAGCGAGCGGCTTCGTGGTCCCCGGCTCGGAGCACTTGATGCAGTTCATCGGACTCCTCGTCGTCGGCGTCTGCGTGGCCGGCTTCCTCGTCCTCTCCCGGAGCGCGGCTCGCCGCACCTGACCGGCGCGAGCGGTCAGGTTGTTGGCGCGAGCGGTCAGGTTGTCCGCGCGAGCGGTCAGGTTGTTGGCGCTCGTCGCCACCTCGGCGTGCTCGTCGAGCGATCAACCCACTTGCGATCTTGGCTGATATTGATAATGATTGTCATTAGTAAGCAAGCCAGGAGGCGCCGTGGGACGAGGGTGGGTGCTGTCGCTCGCGGCGTGCGCGGCGGTGCTCGTGTCCGGCTGCAGCAGCGCCGCCGACGATGCCGGCAGCGATGCCGCGATCTCCGTGGTCGCATCGACGAGCGTCTACGCGAGCATCGCGGCGGCAGTGGGCGGCCAGTACGTCGACACCACTGCGTTCATCGCCTCGGCCGGACAGGACCCGCACTCGTACGAGGCGAGCGGGCGCGACATCCTGGCCGTCTCGAAGGCCGATCTCGTGATCGAGAACGGCGGCGGGTACGACGACTTCATGACCCAGCTGATCGACAGCGCCGGCGGCGATCGACGCGTCATCGACGTGGTCGACTCGTCCGGCATCGCGGGGCGCGACGCGTCGGGCTTCAATGAGCACGTCTGGTACAACCTCGCGGCGATGCAGGAGACGGCCGACCAGATCGCCGCGGCGCTCGCCGACATCGATCCGGCCCACCGCGACACGTTCGTCGCGAATGCGACGAACTTCGACGGGCAGGTCCAGCACCTCATCGATCGCGCGGGTCGACTGCGTGCACGGCTACAGGGAGCCCCGGTCGCAGTGACCGAGCCGGTTCCCGACTATCTCCTCGATTCGCTCGGCCTCGACGACATCACCCCCGAGGCGTTCACGAAGGCGGTCGAGGAGGGCGATGACATCGCCGTGTCGACGCTCGCCGAGACGCTCGACCTGGCGAAGGATCACACCATCGACGCGCTGGTCTACAACGCCCAGACGACGGGCCTGATCTCTGACCAGTTCCTCGACGCTGCGCGCGATGCAGATATCCCCGTGGTCGCGGTGTCCGAGACGCTGTCCGAGGGCACCGACTATGTGAGCTGGATGAGCGACAACCTCACCCGGATCGCCGGCGCGCTCGAGCAGTGACGGACCGAGGCGGCCTTAGCTCTTGAAGGCGTCCTTGACCTTCTCGGCCGCCTGCTTGATGTCGGCCTTCGCCTGGTCGCCACGGCCCTCGTTCTCGAGCCGCTCGTTGTCGGTCGCCTTGCCGGCCGCCTCTTTCGCCTTGCCCGCGGCCTCGTCGACCTTGTTGCCGATCTTGTCGCTCGCACCCATGTGTCGCCTCCTTCATTCGGAGCGGACGTCCGCCCCTCAGGTGGTCAGTACCCACTCCATCTCCGCTTCATCAACCGTCACTCCATCAACCGTCACTCGAGGTGCCGGCGCGACCTGCGTGACGCATCTTGGTGACATCCGCGGGAGCGAATGTCACACTGCGGTCCGTGCCGGACGCGCGAACTCCCCTTCGTGCGGAGCCCACTCTCGAAGCCGTAGCCGAGCGGGCCGCCGCGCAGCGGTCGTCGGATGGTGTGAGTCCGCCGGATCGGGTACTAATGGCCGGTGCCTGACTCGCTGCTGCTTGGACCCCTCATCCGCTATATCGACGAGACGTCGGCGACCGTCTGGGTCGAGACGGTGCGCCCGTGCTCCGTCGTGCTGCAGGCCGGGGGCCGGACGTGGAGCGCTGGCACGTTCACGGTGCACGGCCACCACTACGCGCTAGTCGAGGTCGACGGCCTCGAGCCCGGCTCGGTGCACGATTACACGGTGTCGCTCGACGGCGAGCGCGTCTGGCCGCCCGCCGACAGCCGATTCCCGCCGAGCCGAATCGCCACCCTCAAGCAGCATCGAAGGCTCCGGGTCGCATTCGGGTCGTGTCGCACGAGCATCTCCCACGACGCCACCGGCAACCGCAAGCACGGCGTCGATGCCCTGCGCGCGTACGCGCTCAACATGGCGAACGGCGACGCCGACGGCTGGCCGGACCTCGTGTTGTTCCTCGGCGATCAGGTGTACGCCGACCTGACGTCCGACGAGATGCGCGAGTTCATCGCGTCGCGTCGAAGCCTCGACGAGCCGCCGGGGGAGGAGCTCAAGGACTATCAGGAGTACGCCCACCTCTACCGGCTGGCCTGGACCGACGAGGCCAATCGCTGGCTGCTCTCGACGCTGCCGAGCGCGATGATCTTCGACGACCATGACATCCGCGACGACTGGAACACCTCGCTCGCTTGGCGGCGTGAGATAGAGACGCTGCCGTGGTGGCACGACCGGATCGTGGCGGGCCTCGGGTCGTACTGGGTCTACCAGCACCTCGGCAACCTGTCGCCCGAGGCGCGCGCGAGCGACGAGCTGTGGCAGCAGATCAAGCCCGCAGCCGATCGTGGAGAACAGCGTGACTTCGGCGAACTGATCGACGCCTTCGCCGAGCGAGTCGACCGACATCCACATACCTACCGGTGGAGCTACGCGCGCGACATCGGCGGATCGCGGCTGATCGTCATCGACTCCCGCAACGATCGCGAGCTCGAGGAGCACCGACGGTGCATCCTCGGCGACGATGCCATGGGCTGGCTCGACGACCAGATGCAGGGCGGCTTCGACCATCTGCTCGTCGGTACGTCGCTACCGTTCCTGCTTTCGCAAGGTCTGCACTACTTCGAGGCATGGAACGAGGCTGTCGCCGACGGCGCGTGGGGGCGGCGGTTCCGACCTCGCGCCGAGAAGCTACGTCGGGCGATCGATCTCGAGCATTGGGCTGCCTTTCAACAGGGCTTTCAGAAAGTGGCACAGATGGTGCTTGAGGTCGCCGACGGCCGACGCGGCGATGTGCCGTCGACAATCACCTTCCTCTCCGGCGACGTGCACAACTCCTACGTCGCCGAGGTCGACCGCGAGGGACCGTGCCGGGTCCTTCAGGCGGTGTGCTCGCCGATCCGCAACCCGCTGCCGTGGGTGATGCGACGCATCAGCGGGTTCTCGTCGAAGAACCTCGGTGCTGGGGTCGGCGCGTGGCTCGCGCGCAGGGCACGGGTGAAGCCTGCGCCGTTCTCGTGGCGGACGGTGCACGGGCCGTGGTTCGACAACAATCTCGCCACGCTCGAGAGCGACGGGCGCAAGCTGTGGCTCCGGTGGGAGGGCGGACGCACCGACGATCCGCCCGGGCTCGCGGCCAAGCTCGTCCGCAAGCTCGCTCGGCGCACCGTCGACCGCGATGCGCACGAGGATCCCGCCTTGGTGCTCCTGCAGGAAGTGCGGATCGACGCCTGACCGCGTCCACACCCCCACGGCAATATGGATCCACATTGCCACTCCGATGTGCCGAGTTCTGCACAGGGCGGGTGGCAATGTGGATCCATATTGCTGGTTTGGGCGTCAGGCGTAGCTGGCTTGCAGCTCCTTCTGTGTGTCGTCGGTCGTCTCGTCGGCGACGTCCCTCTGCTTGTGGGACGGAGCCAGCGCCGCGACCACGACCGCCGTCACCGCGACGATGCCTGCCGCCGCGAGCATCGCTGCGCTGATGCCGTCGACGAACGCGACCTGCGCGGCGCTCGACAGCGCGTCGCCAACCGAGCCGAGGCTCTGGATGTCGGCGGTCTGCGTCGCTGCGATCGAGCTCTGCGCGGCGTCGGCGACCCCGGTCGGCAGACCTTGCACGGCGTCGGTCATCCCGTCGCGGTACTGAGCGTTCAGCACCCCGCCGAGGATCGCGATGCCGAGGGCGCTGCCGAGCTCACGCGCGGTGTCGTTGACCGCCGACGCGACGCCCTGCTTGCTCTCGGGCAGCGACTCAGTGATCGCCGTCGTTGAAGGCGTGCCCGCCAGCGCCATGCCTGCCGCGAAGACGGCGAGTCCGACGGCGAAGTGCCAGTACGTCAGCTCGACACCGACCTGCGAGATGATCACCAGACCGATCGCGGTGAGGAGCAGTCCAAGCGGAGCGATCCGCCTGTAGCCGACCTTCTGCGCAACCTTCGGCGCGTTGCGTGCCAACGGGATCATGATCAGCGGGAGCGGCAGCAGCGAGGCGGCCGCCTCGAGCGGAGAGCGACCGGCCACGAACTGCAGGTACTGGATGGCCACGTAGAAGAATCCGAACGAAGCGAAGAACTGCACCAGCACCGTCAGCGTGCCCGCGCTGAACCCGCGCGACTTGAACAGTCGCGGGTCGAGCATCGGCTTGGCCACCCGGAGCTCCCAGGCGACGAACGCGAACAGACCGACGACGCCGAGGATGAGGGCTCCAACGGTGGAAGCCTCCGTCCAGCCGCGATCCGAGCCCTCGATGATGCCGAACACGGTCGCGGAGACCGCGAGCAGCGAGAGCACGGCGCCGCCGATGTCGAGCGCCGGCGGGTCTGCGTCGACCGAGGTTGGCACCAGGGCGATGGTGCCGATCAGCGAGACGACGGCGAGCACCACGTTGAGCGCGAAGAACGAGTTCCACGAGAAGAACTCGAGAAGCAGGCCGCTGCCGAAGAGGCCGAGGATCGCGCCGCCACCGGCGACACCGACCCATACGCCAATCGCTTTCGGGCGCGCTTCGACCGGGAACGACGTGGTGATGACCGACAGAGTCGTCGGCATGATGCCGGCAGCGCCCACGCCCATCAGCGCGCGCAGGACGATCAGCTGCTGCGGATCGTTGGTGAACATGGCGAGTCCGGCTGCGACGCCGAAGACGGCAAGTCCGGTGACCAGCAGGAGTCGCCTGCCATAGCGGTCGCCGAGTGCCCCGGCGAAGAGAAGCAGACCGGCGAAGACAACGGTGTAAGCGTCGACGATCCAGGTCGTCTGGGTCTGGCTCGCGCCGGTCTCGCGAGCCAGGTCGGGAAGGGCGACGTTGAGGCCGCTGACCGCCGACACGACGGTCATCAGGGCGAGTGACACCACAGCCAGGATCGGACCGGTGCGGACCCCCCGACCAGGACCGCCGGTGTTGACGGTGGACTTCATGACAATCTCCTTAGAGAATTAATTCAGCGGGGGGGGAAATGTTATTCTACGAGCGTGGAATTATCAAGAGGGCATGATCGTGGAGAGCACAGGAGGACGATGTGACGTCGCACACTCGCGGCCGGCGACCCGCCGGCAGCGACACGAGGGAGACGATCATCCTCGCCGCCCGCAAGCGATTCTCAGAGCACGGCTACCCAGGCACGACGATGCGTGCCATCGCGGCGGACGCCGAGGTCGACCCGCGCCTGATCACGCACTTCTTCGGCTCGAAGCAGGAGCTGTTCGCGACGGTCGTCGAACTGCCCTTCAACCCGGAGGTCGTCTTCCCGATGCTGTTGTCCGGCAGCGACGACGGCCTCGGGCGCCGGCTGGCCGAGTTCATCCTGAACATTCTCGAGAACCCTCAGTCGCGCAACGTCATCACCGGAATCATTCGGGCGGCCGCATCGGAGGACGCCGCAGCTGCCCAGATCCGCGATCGGGTCGTCGTCCGGATGCTCACCCCGTTGGCCGAGCACGTGGGGGCCGACCGCCCCGAGCTGCGAGCCTCGCTGATCGCGTCACAGGTCGTCGGTCTCGCGTTTGCCCGGCATGTCGTCGAGGTCCCCGCCCTCAGGTCCGCTGAGCGCGCCGAGCTGGCGACGTTTCTCGGGCGAGTGTTCGACGTCTATCTGCGCGGCCCGCTGCCACCGGTCGACGGCTGATCTCGCGTAGGTCAGACGCGGGCTCGCACAGCCCAGGCCGACGCCGCGATCTCGAACGGAGCCGCGGGGACATACGCCACGCACCGTTCGCGAAGCGCCTCGCGATGGGCGTCGTCGAGGTCGGCGACGTATGCGCCGGCTGGACCGATGCCGAAGGTGAACGGCTCCCACCAGTCGTCGAAGCTTTCGTACGGACGATGCACCGTCAGCATCGACGACTCGATCGCGTCGAGACCCGCTGCGACACAGAGCTCCACCAGTTGCCCCTCGCGTGTGCCAGCTCGACCGGACTCGTCATCGACTCCGGGGTCGAGGTCGCGGGCGGCGCTCCAGAAAGCCGCGAACGGACCTAGTCCGCCGTTGTGGTCCCAGACGCACGCGGCGACGAAGCCGCCGGGCTTGGTCACCCGCCCCATCTCGCGCAGCCCGGCGACGGGGTCCTGCATGAAATGGACGACCAGCTGGGCCAGCGCCGCGTCGAAGGTGTCGTCGGCGTCGGGCAACTCCTCCGCGACGCCGGCGCGGACATCGACACCGGGGAAGCGCAGTCGGGCCGCCTCGACGAAGGACGTCGACGGATCGACAGCGACGACCAGGTCGGGTCCCACCCGGTCGACCAGCTGCACCGTCAGGGCACCCGGTCCACATCCGACCTCGACCACCCGCTGCCCGGCATGCACGCCAGCGAACTCGATGAAACCGAGGGCCAGCCTGCTGCTGTAGGCACCGATGAACCGCTCGTAGGCAGCCGCCGGGACCTCGAAGCTCACAGCCCGGACATTAGTCCGTTCGACCCCTTCTCTCGGCGCGGTCCGCGAACTATCGTGACGAGTAGTCACCGTTTAGCAGCCAGCGGTCAACAAAGTCTCTTTGGAGTTGCCCCTCGGAGACTCCTATTTGGTTTCGGCCGAGCCGTGCATCCCTGTGCAGGGCCCGCCTGGGTTTCGAGGCAGCATGACGACACATCTTGAGCACCGACCGGCAGATCCGGACCGGGTGCCCGCAGCCGCGCCCGACGACGACGCTCTCCGGCGCCGATCGACGCGATCGACACGAGCAAAGCGGATTCCGCAAGACCCGCAGCCCGTCCCGCAGCAGCGATCGCAGACCGCGACCGCCGCAGTGAAGTATCCGCCGGGATACTTCTTCGGCTGACTGAGGGCTGATTGAGCGCTGATGGAGGGCTTACTGAGCCCGATCCGATCAGTGCAGGTCAGGCGGCGTTCTTGCGCGGGCGGCCGCGGCCTCGCTTGTGCGCGATGATCACGCCGTTGTCGAGCAGCTGACCGCCCCAGACGCCGGCGGCCTCGCCTCGCGCAAGCGCGCCCAGCAGACATGCCTCACGGATCGGGCATTCGGCACACAACGCCTTGGCCTGGTTGATTTGGGTTGGGTGCTGCGCGAACCAGAGCTCGGGGTCATGCTCAAGACACGGGATGTCGGTGCGCTTCTCGACCGCCGGCACGACTCCCCACGCGCGGGCGGCCCTTTCGTCAAGGTGCGACATCTGCTTCCCCGATGCTCGTGGCGTGGATTCGATGTCCTTATCGTGCGGGTCTAAGGCGCCCACAAACATCCGGACATTGCCTTAGATCGTGGAGTTCGGGGGTCTGCTGAGGTGACCTCCGCCACGTCGGCCCTGTGCAGCCGGGACGAACGCGCCTTCTGGCGCCCGCGCGGCGATCGGGGCATGCTGAGTTTCAGCGATCGACGCGCACCCGCAGCCGCGTTGTCCGACCACGACCGAGGACGGTGTCCGTGAGCGGCAAGACGCCTTACCTGACCCTGGCGGTGCTCGCAGTCTTCTTCGCGGTGATGGTCGCGATCGAGGGGGCGGCCGCCTCCGATGACGGCGGCGGCGGCGGCGATCACCCGTCTGAGTACGGCAGCTTCGCCGAGATCGCCGAGATCGCCGAGATCGCCGGGGAGACCTGGTGACCACGACTCCGAGGCCGACCGGGCCGCCGGCTCGCCACAGCAATGCGGCCGTCGCCGCTCTCCTCGTGCCTCTCGTCGTCGGCACGGCGGTCGCCGTGGCGCTCGGTGTCTTCGCCCGAATGCACGATCCGACCGGGCACTCCATCGACGTGCCCGGCTTCTCGAGCACGCTGGCGGTCAAGACCTGGCTGACGACCCTCGCCGCGGCGCTCGCGATCGTCCAAGTCGTCACGGCGAGCGGAATGTGGGGTCGGCTCGGCCTCGCCGACGCGACGTGGACCGCCCCGGTGCACCGATGGTCAGGCCGCCTCGCCGTCGCCGCGACGATCCCGGTCGTCGTCCACTGCGTCTACGCGATCGGCTTCGAGTCGGCGTCGACGCGGGTGCTCGTGCACTCGCTGCTCGGCTGCTTCTTCTTCGGGGCCTTCGTCGCGAAGATGCTCGCGCTCCCGCGGGGGAACTTGCCGGGCTGGTCGCTACCGGTGCTCGGCGGCCTCGTCACCGTCGCGCTCATCGCGCTATGGCTCACCTCGGCTCTGTGGTACTTCGACACGCACGGAGTCGGCACCTGAGGGTGCGTCGCCGTTGCCGACGGCAGACGAGGCAGACGGCCCTCAGGCCTCGTCGACCTCGAGCCCCGCGTCGCGACGGGCTTTTCGGAGGCTGACGGCGAACGTGACGAGCAGCGTTGCGACGATGAAGCCGAGCGAGGTGAGAATGCCGATCTCGGGGATCTCGATCTGGCCGACGTGGTCAATGCTCGAGCCGTGCAACGCCTCGATCACGAGCTTCACGCCGATGAAGCCGAGGATCACCGACAGTCCGACGCTGAGATAGACGATCCGGTCGAGTAGCCCGCCGATGAGGAAGTACAGCTGTCGCAGCCCCATCAGGGCGAAGGCGTTCGCGGTGAAGACGACGAACGCATCTTGGGTCAGACCGAAGATCGCGGGGATCGAGTCGAGCGCGAAGATCACGTTCGCGACGCCGATGGCCGCGATCACGACGAGGAGCGGGGTGGCGACTCGCCGCCCATCGATCTGGGTGACGATCTTGGCCTCGTCGTAGTCGTCGCTCAGCGGAATCACTCGGCGGAGACCGCGGACGACGGGGTTGTGAGCGAAGTCCGGCTCGTCGTCCTCGCTGCTGCGCGCGAGCTGGATCGCGGTGTAGATCAGGAACGCGCCGAAGAAGTAGAAGACCCAGCTCGCGGCCGAGATGGCCGCAGCGCCGGCCGCGATCAGCACCGCTCGCATCACGAGTGACAGCACGATGCCGATGTAGAGAGCCTTGTCTTCGGCCACCGCCGGCACGGCGAATCGAGACATGATGATGACGAAGATGAAGAGGTTGTCGATGCTGAGGCTGTACTCGGTGATGTAGCCGGCGAAGAACTCGGAGCCGCTGTCTCCCGAGCCGAACAGATAGAGCCCGATCCCGAAGGCGATCGCGAGCCCGACGTAGAAGACCACCCAACGAGTCGCGTCGGAGACGGTCACGGTGCGCTGCCGGCGCGCGATGACGAACAGGTCGAGGGCGAGGATCGCGAGCAGTCCGAGGACGGTGGCGATCCAGACTCCCGGCGACACCGCCGAGACCATGCAAACCTCCGAACGCAGAAACGTTCGAAGGTCTCCTCCACCCGCGAACCGCGGGCCGACCGCGCCGGGCCCGGCCAATCAGCCGTTCCGTGATGACGACACGATCGCTTGTGGAGTACTCCCCTCCGACAGGCACGGCGAGCCTAGCGCAGCAGGTTCACGGCACGGGCGGAGTCGACCGAAGATCCGATCAGCGGGCGAGACTCGGTCACCTGGCAAGCCTCCGTCACCTCGCGAGACTCAGTCACTTGGCAAGGAAATGGGTGATGAGGCCGCGTCGCGGAACGTCGGACGCGTTGCCGCCTGCATAGTGAAGGGTCCGGGAGTGATGGAACGACGCCCCTCCCGCCGAGAGCGGAACAGCGACAGCCGTCGATGTGTCGAGCTCGAGAACCCCGAGCGCCTCAGCGATCTCAGCGCGATCGGCGATCGATTCGTGCTGCCGTACCTGCTCGAGATGGCTTCCCGGGATGAACTGCAGGCAGCCGTTGTCGACGAAGGTGTCTGACAGTGCGAGCCAGCAGGTGACACCGGCACGCCCCCCGGTCTCGTGATCCCAGTACGCGGCATCTTGATGCCAGTCGGTGGTGGCGGGGTAGTGCGACGGCTTGAAGATCATCTGGTCGTAGTAGAACTCGACGTCGGCGTCGAGTAGCTCGGCGGCGACGGCAGTCGCGGCGGTCAGGTACGGGTGATCGCTCCATCCGGGCACATGCTGCGATGGATTGTTGAGCTGTACCTGCAGACCTGGCTTTCGCTCGCCGTCCATCTCCGGCACGTAGATGTCTCCCGCAAGGACGCGGTCGTAGTCACCCTGCAGTGCGGCAGTCTGCGCCGCGTCGATCAACCGCTCGACCTTGACGAAGCCGTCGGACTTGAAGGCGTCGCGCTCACCTTGACTCGTCCTTGTGTTGGTACTCATCGGAAGAGCTGTCCAACGCCGTGACTGGAGAACATGCCCGAGAGTTCCATGTCAGTTAACGCCAGACAATTGGCAGGGCGGGAAACCGTTGGTTGAATTCGGATGTGCAAGACACGGGACCAACCTGGCTGGCGCCGCTCAGATCCCTTCCTCGAGTCGAGGTGATCGGCGCGGCGACGCACGGGACGCAGCCGCCGACGATCGAGTCGTGGCAGTTGATGATGTGGGTGATCCTGCTGATCGACTACCACGCAGAGCTCGCGCTCGACGAGCACGTCCTGACTGTTGCGCCCGGCACCCTCGGCGTCTTCCCACCGTGTTCGCAGCTGACCGTCGAGTACGCGAGTCCGTCGCGCCACCTCTACGCACACTTCGCGCTTCCGCATGGCCGCGCGGACGAGATGGCCGAGGTCGCCTGCCTTACCGAACTCGGCCCGCGCGAAGACGCCGTCCGCCGTCAACTCGAGACTGCCATCGGCTGCTTCCCGGTCAATCCGCGCCGGACGGAGCGGCTGCTCCTCGACGTGATGCACGTGGCCCTCGCCCATCCCGCCACCGATGAGCACGCGGATCTGCACCCGGGTGTCCGACGCGCGGTCGCGTACATCGAGGCCAACCTGGTCGACGACATCGATATCCCGAGCGTGGCCGACGTCGCGGACGTGTCGCCACGCCAGCTGTCGACGTTGTTTCGCCGCTCCTTCGACACCACCGTTGTCGGCTACATCGCGGCCCGTCGAGTCGACCGCGCCCGCCGACTGCTGACGACGACCGATCTGCCCATCAAGGCAGTTGCGGCCCATGTCGGCATCACCGACCTGCACTACTTCAACAAGGTCATCCGGCGTTACCTGGGCGCGTCGCCTCGTGCCATCCGAGCGACGGGCTCTGCGCGCCGCTGACCTCCGGGCCGATAGCTGCGCGTCGAACGGGAGTCGAGGTCAGTTCCACCGGAGGTCGGCGGTCGCGCACGGGTCGATGTCACGTGCAGCCAGGCGGAGTTGCGTTGCCCGGCCCTCGGAGCCGGAGCCGGCGATGTGGCAGCCGTCGCCGACATAGACGGGTGCGTCGAGTCGGTACTGCACCGAGGTCGGTGGCGGTTTAGACGACCTTCGCGGGGTCTCGAGCATCGTCAAGATCAGCAGGGGGCCTTGGACCACGAGGCCGGGGTAGCCCTCGTCGGCGCGGGCGTAGTCGGCGTCGTAGTGGATCCGGTGGGCATTGCGCGTGAGGGCGCTGAACCGAAAGACCTGCACGGGGTCGAACGCGAAGCGACCGTCGGCGTCGACCAGCAGGTCGCTGCCACCCGACGACCGTGGGGTCGTCTGCGTCGCCTGTGTTGTCGCCGTGCCTGATCGGTAGGCGAGGTCCTGCTCGTGGACCACGCACTCGACATCGCCTTGGGAGATCGCGTGTCGGA